>DATBBI010000433.1:0-3643 GCA_036271115.1 Trebonia sp. | reverse complement strand
GCGGCGGACGCGTACCGCGCCGGGGACGACTCGGCGCGCTGGATCCTGCTCGAGGCCGCGCGCGGCGCGCTGTTCGCCGCCGGGCACGGCGCGGCGGGCGGCGACCTGCGGTTCGCCGACCCCAGGTCGCGGTGCGCGCCGGCCGGCGAGAGCGGGTACCGGTTCCGCGACACCGCGGTGCTGTCCTCGATGACGCCGGCCTGGGACTGGGTCGCAGTGCACGCGGTGCACGCGGGGCTCGCGGTGAATCCCGCGCCCGTGGCGGGGGCGCGGGATTCCGTCGGGGGCAGCATGACTGCGAGGGCGGGGCCCGACGCCGTGCTCGCGTTCGCCGGACGGGGCTCGCGATGTACGCCGGCGTTCCGGGTGGCCCGGGTACAGCCCGCCGGCGTGCCAGGGGACGTGTTCACCACCAGCGCGGTCGGCTGGGGTCACTCCATCCTGGCCAGCGTCGAGTACTCCGACGCCCGACGGGCGTTCAACGAGGCGGTGGCCGGGGTCGCCGCGTCCGCCGCGGTCCCCCCGATCGCCGACGCGGCGGACGCGGCGCATGAGGGGCATCCGCTGGACCAGTGGCCCGTCGCCGAGGCCGGGCTGCGGCTCGACGCGATGAAGGCCAAGATCGCCGAGATCACCCACCCGTGGCCGCTCGTCCGCGAGCCAGCGCCCGACCTCGGCGGGCAGCACCTCATCAGCGTCTTCACCATGCGCAACGAGGTCAGCGAGGGCGCCAGGCGGGTGCTCAGCCTGACGGCCCAGATCGGCTGCGCGCCGGCCGTCGCCGCGCTCTAGCCCCCGAAGCGAACCGCTACCGGGACGGCGTCCAGGCCGGGTCGCGCCCGGACAGCGCGAGCGCGCGGTCGAGCGACGCCGCGCCGTCCGGCAGGGAAACCGGCTCGGCGAACCCCTTGTACTGCCGGAACATCTCCGCGTTCGCCTCGACCGCCGCCAGCGCCGCCGCTGCGGCGCGGTCAGAGACGGTGTAGGACTGTCCCGTCGCGGCTGCCAGGTCCCAGCCGTGCAGCACGAGTTCGGCGAGCATCATCGCGCCGACGTCGGCTGCCGGGGTCGCCGACCCCATCACGTTCAGGTCCTTCTCCCAGACCGCCGGGTCCGCCCAGGCGTCGAGCGCGCGGTCGAGCTGCGCGCGGTACGCGGCGGCGAAGTCAGGCTCGGCGGCGAAGTCGCGGGTCATCATCTCTTCGGGCACCATCTCGCCGTGCGCGCGCCGCTCGAAGTTGTACGCGGTCCACAGCAGCAGGTGGTTGAGCAGCGTCCGCACGTCCCATTCGGTGTCCGGGGTGGGGTCGCCGAACTGGCCGGGCCGGACGCCGGCGACGACGCGGGCCCCCGCGTCGGCCGCGTCGGTGAGCTCAGGATGCAGGTTCATAAGTCACGACGCTAGCCGCGGACGCGCCTGGCCGTCTTGAAGAAACGCGACAGCTACGCTGGGGCTCGTGACCGCTTCCGCCCGTTCGCTCGGCGCAGGGGTGCTGCACCCGGGGACCGCCGCGACCCGGTTCAGCCTGAACCGGCACCGGCCACCGGAGGACCTGGCGCCGTTCGTCGACTTCTGCTGGGTGGTCCGCTGGGACCTGCGCGGCGAGCCCGCCCACGAACAGGCGATCCTGCCGCACCCGAACGTGAACCTCGCGTTCGAGGCGGCGGGGCCGGCCGTGTACGGCATCGACCGGCGCGTTTTCACCAGGAAGATCTCCGGGGCCGGCGCGGTCCTGGGCATCCGCTTCCGGCCAGGCGGCTTCCGGCCCTTCTACTCCGCCGGAAAAATCTCTGCCCTGAACGACCTCGTGGTGCCAGCCGGCGACATCTTCGGACCCGCGGCGGACCAGGCCTGTACCGCGGTGCTCGCCGCCTCGTCCGACGAGGCCATGATCGCGGCGGGGTCCGGCCTGCTGCGCGCCGCCGGGCCGCGGCCCGACCCGGTCATCGACCAGGTGGCCGCCATCGTGGACCGAATCACCGCCGACCAGGGACTGCGCCGGGTGGCGTCGCTCGCGGACGTGTTCGGCATGCCGGAACGCAGGCTGCAGCGGCTGTTCGCCGAGTACGTCGGCGTCTCGCCCAAGTGGGTGATGCGGCGCGCCCGGCTGCACGAGGCGGCGCTGTGCGCCGACGCGGGCGGCGACGTCGACTGGGCGACGCTGGCCACCGATCTCGGCTACGCCGACCAGGCCCATCTGACCAGGGACTTCACCGCCACCCTCGGGATGCCGCCATCCCGGTACGCCGCCGAGGGACGCTAGGGCTTGCGGGCCACGCCCGCCAGCATAAGGAGGCTGCCCAGGTCGAGTGGCAGCGTCACCGGCTCGTCGGGCCGCCACTCCGACAGGAAGACGAGCCCAGGCGCGACGATCTCCCAGCCGTCGAAGAACCGCTTGATCTCCTCGCGGCTGCGGATCTGCCCGCGCCCGAGGTTTTCCCGCAGCACCCGCACGCTGGCCGCGGCCTCGGGGGCGGCGTCGCAGAAGTGAGTGATCTGCAGGTAGCTGCCGGGGACCACCGCGTCCTTGTAGGCGGCGACGACGCCGTACGGGTCTTCCTCGTCGAGCATGTGGTGGATCACGGCGTTCATGATCAAGCCGACCGGCTCGGTGAAATCGATCAGGCCGGTGACCTCTGGCAGGCCCAGCAGCTTGTCCGGCTCCATGACGTCCGCGAGGACCACGGCCGTCGCGGCGTCGCCCGCGAGCAGCGCCTGGCCGTGCAGTGACACGCTGGGGTCGTTGTCCACGTAGACCACGCGCGCCGCCGGGTTGACGGCCTGGGCGATCTGGTGCGTGTTCTGCACGGTCGGCAGGCCGGAGCCGAGGTCGAGGAACTGGCTGATGCCATTGGCGGCCATGAACCGGACGGCGCGGCCGAGCATCGCCCGGTTGAGCCGCGCGCCGCTGCCGCCGTCCCCCATCGCCTTGACCGATTGCTCGGCGACCGCGCGGTCCACGGCGAAGTTGTCCTTGCCGCCGAGGATGGCGTCGTAGACCCGCGCCACGCTGGGCTTGGTCGTGTCGATCTCCGGCGGCACGTAGGCCGGGTCCAGCCTGGCCCAGCGCATGTCGCCCTTCGCCACCGCACAGCCTCCTGGAATGTGCCGCGAATCCGAATGAATCGCTGCGACGCATTGTAGACGGCCTGACAGGGCCGTGTTGGGCCTGTCAGGCACCCGTGCGCGCTGACAGTCATCCGTGCGGGCGCTGGCAGCGGCCTGGGCCACGATGACACCATGCGAGAAGAACTCAACGCGATCGAAGCCCGGGGGCTGGTCAAGCGGTTCGGCAAGACCACCGCGCTGGCCGGCGTGGACCTGACGGCCCGCGCGGGCAGCGTGCTCGGCCTGCTCGGCCCGAACGGCGCGGGCAAGACCACGGCGGTCCGGATACTCGCCACGCTGCTGCGGCCCGACGAGGGCGAGGCCCGCGTCTGCGGGTACGACGTCGTGCGCGATGCCTACCAGGTGCGCCAGCTGACCGGGCTCACCGGCCAGTACGCGTCCGTGGACGAGGGCCTGTCCGGGACCAACAACCTCGTCATGATCGGCCGGCTGCTGGGCATGTCCCGCGCCGAGTCGCGGGCCCGCGCGGCCGAGCTGCTCGCCAGGTTCGAGCTCACCGACGCGGCCGGGCGG
>DATBBI010000432.1:0-21041 GCA_036271115.1 Trebonia sp. | reverse complement strand
GCTGTCGTCGTCGGGGCTCGGCTGCCCCGACTGGCCGCAGTGCACCCAGACCAGCGCCGTCGCCGCGCACAGCACCGGGCAGACCAGCCTGAACACCGCGATCGAGTTCAGCAACCGGCTGCTCAACTTCCCGCTCGTCGCGATCGCCGGGCTCGCGTTCATCGCATGCTGGCAGTACCGCCCGGGGGGACAGCGCCGCCGGGACCTGGTGTGGCTGTCGGCGGCGCTGCCGCTCGGCGTCGTCGCCCAGGCGGTGGTCGGCGGGATCGTGGTGATCACCAGGCTCAACCCGGCCATGGTGGCGGTGCACTTCCTGCTGTCGTCGGGGATCCTCGCGGCGGCCGTCGTGCTGCACGTGCGGGCCGGCGAGGGCGACGGCCCGGCCAGGGGGCTGGTCCGGACGGACCTGCGCGTGCTGACCGCGCTCCTCGTCGGCGTCACCGCGCTGATGCTGACGGCGGGCACCGTGGTCACCGGCAGCGGGCCGCTCGCGGGCGTCACGATCGACTCCCACGGTCATCGGACGACCGTGCCGCGGTTCCACCTCGCGCTGGAGAACGTCACCCAGCTGCATGCCGACATCGGCTGGTTCATCGGCGCGCTCGCGGTCGCCATCGTGATCGGGCTGCATTTCTCCGCCGCGCCGCGGCAGACGGTGCGCTTCGGCTGGCTGGTGCTGGCCGGGCTCGCCGCCCAGGGAGCCATCGGCTACACGCAGTACTTCAACCACCTGCCGGCCGGCCTGGTCTGGGTACACGTGTCGACATCGGTGCTGCTGTGGATCTTCGTCCTGCGGCTGTACCTGTCCACCCGCGAGCGCCTGCCGCTCCCTGTGGAGCCGGCCGAGGCGACTGCCGCGGCGCCGGCGTCCGCGCCCGCCACCTGAGATCTTTGTCCGGAACGTACGCGGCTTACTCGGCGGCCGTCCCGCTTCCTCTGGCGGCGCGCCAGCGCGTGACGCCCTCCGCCATCCGCTGCCGTTCCTCGGCCGCGATGTCCGCGGTCGCTCCCTGAAACTGCAACGTCACCTGGTCGCCGTCCTCATGCGCCGTGCCGAACAGCTCGGTGTTCACCCGGATGGGCGCGCCGGTCCCTACGGCCAGGTTCACCGCATCGCTGGGCCGCGCGTCAACCTCTCGCGGCCCGGCCGGGCTCTCCACCTCCACCACGGCGTAGAAGATCGAGTCGGTCAGCCTCGTGATCCGGACTTCGTTGATCCGGGATCCGGCGGCTTCGACGAGCCCGGACGCCAGCTTGTAGGCGAACGGCCGCGGCGTCTCGACGGACTCCAGCGCGATCGCCAGCATCTTGGCCTCCGCGGGCCCGATCCAGACGTGGAGCGTGCGGTCCCCGTCGCGCTCGGCCAGGATCATGACGAAGTCGGGCTCCTCGCGGTCCGCGCGCTGGCCCCTGAGGACCTTCGTGACCGTGACTTCGGTCCAGTCCACGGCTTCCGTCGATGTCACCGCTATCGCCTCTCTTTCCCTGGTGGTCTTGAACGATGCGAGCCTCGGCGCCAGCGCGGCCCGTGCCTGGTGCAGCCGTGCCTTGACGGCACCGACCGAGATGCCGAGCTCGTCCGCCACCTCCCGGTGGCTCAGGCCCTGCAGGTAGAACAGCCGCACGGCGTCCTGCTGGCCGTCGGCGAGCGCCCCGATCGCGCACCGGACGCGGGCCGCGGTGTCGGCGGCCTCCGCAGCTTCGGCGGGATCCTGGGCGGCCGGCTCCAGGTCGGCATGCGGGCCAGGGACTTCCGAACGGAGCTGCCGCAGCCACTTCCGCGACACGTTCAGCGCGATCCCGCAGAACCAGGCGCCGAACCTGTCCGGCGATCGCAGCCGCTCCACATCGGTCATCGCGGCGATCGCGGCCTCCTGCACGGCGTCGCGCGCCAGGTCAGGAGAACCGAGCACCCGCTCGGCGAGCAGCACAGCGGTACTCCAGTGCCTGCGCAGGAGCTCGGCCATCGGCTCTTTCAGCCCGGACCGCGCCGCGTACACTAGCTCGGCGTCTGGCGGCGTCTGGAGCCTCGGCTGTCCCACACTTTATAGTGCCCGGACGCCGCCCCCGGGTTAGCCCGCGGAGGGCGTTAGTTCGGCACACTCATGGCTCGCGACCGGGTTTATCCGGCGCGGAGGGTGGGTGGTGAGTGGCTGTGCAGCACCTGCCCGTCGGGGCCGTACGCCGTCGTGGTGCCGTCGGGATGCAGCACGAGGCGCAAGGCGCAGCCGCGGTCGCGGAGCTGGACCGCGCGGCGGATGCTGGCCGGGATAGAGTCGCGGGCGCTGGCCGCTCGCGCCTTCCGTCTGCCTTCGCTCCCGCGGCCTTGTTACAGCAGTAGCGTCCTGTGACCTGTGCTGTCGCCGACGGGGTGCGCCGCTCATCTTCGTATCACTTTTGGCCCCTTTTCGAGCCGTTTAACCGTTTCAAAAGGACCGAAACTGATACGAAGACGAAGAGTGACGCGAGGTTACCAAACGTGATACGAATGGGTGTCGGCGGGCGCCTGGAGCAACTTCCCATCGGTTATGACCACTTTGCTGTCCGGATTGCCCGATTTATCCCCACGGAAGTGATGGGAAGATGTCCCGTGGGGTCAGTCGCCGGGCTGGCAGGGGTGCATCCGGGGTCGGTAGCCGCCTTGAGCGGCATCAGCTGCACGTCGCTATCGTCCATGAAGCGGATGAGAATGCAGTTGTCGGTGTGGTAGCGGGGGACGCCGGGAACTACGGCGACCTGACGCTGCTGCCCGGCGTCGCTGTGGCGGGCGGCGGGCGGCTTGCCGTCCTGCTCCGCGGACCTGGCGGTCTCTTCCGGCTCGGCGGCCGCCGAGTCGGGTTTGGCCTCGCTGGTGGCGGCGCCGCGGGCCTGGCACCGAATGCCGCCGGCTCGCCGGCGGAGTAGTTGTCCGCGGGCTTGGTCACGCCGATACTGGGCGCTCGGGCTCAACCGGGCCTTAACCAGCGGATAACCCTTCGCAGGCATCGTGAATCAAGTGCGTCACACGAGGGGGGAATCCTATGGACGCCAGTACAACTTTCCTCGACTGCCCGGCTTACATGAACGAGGACGGGACGGTCCGCTGCGGCCTGCCCGCGGTCGTGGAGGACAGCTACACGCTCGACTCAACCGACGGGCCGGTGCCGAGCGTGAAGATCCAGTGCCCGACGGGGCACTGGTTCAGCGGCCCGGTCGCCGCGCTGACCGTGCACGCCGACGCGACGCCGGCGCCGAGCGCTCCCGTGGCGGTCCCGGCGCGCCTGTCACCGCGTTAGGCGCCTTCCGCCAGCCGCGTCCAGCGGTCGACGCTGGCGCGGGCCTGGAGCGTGGCGGGGTGCTCTGTGCCGAGCACCTGAGCCATCACCAGCTCGAGCGCGGCGAACTGGTCGCGGGCCGCGGCTGGGTCGCCGGCTTTCCCGGTCCAGTGCGCCAGGTAGCCGCGGGCAGTGAGGGTGCGCGGGTGCTCCGGGCCCAGGATCTCTGCCCTGATCGGCACCAGCGTCGCGTACTGGTCGCGCGCCCCGGCGGCGTCCCCGGCCATCCCGGTCCAGTAGGCCAGGCTGGCGCGGGTGGTGAGCGTGGCGGGATGCATATCGCCAGACACCCGCTCCCGGATCGGCAGCAGCGCGGCGAACTGATCACGGGCCCCGGCCGCGTCACCCGCGTCCCCTGTCGAGCGCGCCAGGTTGGCGCGGACGGCGAGCACGGCGAGGCTCTCCTCGCCTAGCGTCCTGGTCAGCTCAGGCAGCAATGCGGCGAACTGGTCGCGGGCCGCGGCCGGCTCCTGGCTCTCGCCGGTCCAGTAAGCCAGGCTGGCCCGGGCGGCGAGGGTCCTAGGATGCTCGGCGCCGAAGACCCGCGTCAGCGCCGGCACGAGATCGGCGAACTGGGTACGGGCCGCGGCCCGATCACCGGTCTCGCCGGTCAAGGTGGCGAGGTTGGTGCGGGCGGCGAGAGTCCTCGCGTCATCGGCGCCGAGATCTGTGTCGCAGGCCGCCACGATCTGCGCCTGAAGCTGAAGCGCCGCGGTGTCATTGCCGAAGGCGCGCAGGAAGGCAGCGACCTTGTCCATGCCGTCACTGCCGGGGGGCAGCGCCATCTGCGCATGCGGTAGCAGCGCCGCGAAGGCCGGCCACGTCGCCGGGTCGTCGGCGTCCGCGGCGTCGGCCGGGAGCGCTGCCTCGATCAGCGCCGCGACGGCCCGCCGCCAGTCCTTCGCCACTTCTGGGTCCAGGTGGTCCAGGGTAATTTTCTGCACCAGCCGATGCATCGATGCGAAGCCGTCACGCGGTGCGCTGATCAAGGAGTACTGCCGCAAGACGGCCACCGCCTCGTCGCAGGCGATGGGGCTGTCGAGCAGCGGGGCGAGCAGCGGGGCCACGTCAGGACCAAAGGTCGCTGCCAGCCCGGGCGCTGGCCGCAGTAGCAGCCGCAGCGGGATGTCCTCCGGTGCGCAGCACGCGACCATGCGCAGCAGTCCGGACACCGGTCCTGACTGCGCCAGTTCGGCGAAGGCCAGCTCACAAGTCGTGACGACTCGCCTGTCATACCCTGCCGGGTCACCGCGGGCCATCAGCTCCGCCCACGAGTCGCGGAACAGTCCCAGGTAGTCAGGGATGGTCCGGTCCTGTGCCCGCATGTAGGCGCCGGCCTGCTCTAGCGCGAGCGGCAGCCCGCCCAGCTCACCCGCCAGCTCAGCCGACGCTGCTTCCTCCCCGCTTCCGCTGCCCGTCCTGCTCAGCAGGAACCGCGTCGCCATGGCCTGGTCGAGTACGGGGACGGTCAGCTCTTGATCGCCCGGCCAGAGCGGGTACTGGCTGGTGATCAGCACGCGGCCGCCGCCCTCGGGCGGCAGCAGTCCGTCGATATCCACCGGGCCTGGCGCGTTGTCGAAGATCAGCAGCCAGTCGTCTCTGCGGGCAAGGGCCGCGTGCACCCGTTCCCTGGGATCACCCGCAGTGGGGCCGGCCCTGCCGTCGAGGTGCCCGGCCAGCTCGCTGAGCCCGGCCGCCAGCGCGGCCGGCTCCTCCGCCGGCAGCTGCCATACCACCCCGAATTCCGCCAGGTGCCGGTGCGCGTACTCGACCGCCACACTGGTCTTCCCCGCGCCGCCGGGCCCGCACAGCGCGACAATCCCTGGCCCGTCTCGATCGCCGCCGGTCAGCCGCGTGTGGAGGTCGGCCAGCAGGTCCCTCCGGCCGAACACGAAGTCCGGTCGTGGCGGCAGCCGCAGCGCCACCCCTGGCTGTTGCTCTCGCCGCAGGCCGGTCAGCGCGTGCAGCAGCAGCAGGCCGAGCCGCTGCGGGCTGGAGAACGTGCCCGTCATCGCCCCGGAACTCCGCAGCCTCTCACGGAACGCCCGCTGCTTAGCCTGCAGCTCCGGGTCGCTGTTGCGCAGCCACCTCGCCGGGATCGGGACTTCCTCTTCCTCATCCAGCAGGAAAACCAGCCGTGGCAGCGACGCCTCCGTGGCGGCATCGAACTCGAGCTCGCTATAGGACACCTCGGGCTGGTCGTGTACTGGCGCGCCGTAGCGCAGCCCGATCAGCCCCACGTAAATGTCACAGTCACGGACCAGGGCGCGGCAGTAGTCGGCGGGCTTGTCATCGCGGGCCGGGAAATACGCCATATCCGCGATCGCGTGCCCCGCCCGGCTCACCGCCTCTTCCGCCGCCGCCACGAACGACCCGGTACCCGGGAACTCCCGCAATTCGGCGGTGTGACTCAAGAACACCCGCTGCGGCGTTTCCACGATGCTCGTACCCTCCATCCTGACGCTCGCCGGGACGGGCCGGAGTCACCACGGGCCCGTTCGGGATAACTGTTCTTGACCTCGCTGCAAGGTGTGGTAGCCGAACCGGGCGCGGGCCGCGCCAATCGTCTCGCCGGACAGCACGGCGGCGGTGATCGCGTCTTCCCGTTCGGCGATGGTGACGGCCAGGTCGGTGACCTCGGCCAGCCGGTGGCGCGGCACCACAACCACGCCGTCGTCGTCGCCGAGCACTATGTCGCCGGGGCGGACCTGGACGTCGCCGAGGGCGACAGGGACCTGCGTGTCGGCGACCTCCACGCGGTCCTTGCCGGTGCGCATGAACCGGCCATGGCTGTACATGGGATAGCCCAGGCGCAGCGCGGTCGCCACGTCGCGGCAAACGCCCCAGATCGCGGTGCCCGCGATCCCGCGCGAGGCGGCGTACTCCGTGAGGATGTCACCCCAGACGGTGGCGTCGGTGCGGCCCTGGTTGTCCAGCACGGCCACGGCGCCGGGCGGGATGTCGTCGATGTAGTCGCCGACGGTGCCCTTCGGGTCGCCAACGGGGACGTAGCGCACCGTGTAGGCGGGGCCCGCCATCCGCGGGCCGTTGGCGAGCGGCGCGATGCCGTGCGCGCTGCCCTTGAGGCCGAGGCGATCCAAGGCGTCGGAGACGGTGGCGGTGCCGGCGGCGAGCAGCCCCTTCAGGTCTTCGGTCACATTCTCACTCATCCCCGCTAAGCGCGGCGCGGAAGCGATCGTCGTGCATGACCTCGGTCACCGGCTGGCCGGCCCAGACCGCGTCCCGCATCGCGTCCTGGCGCGCGGCAAGCCGCTCGGCGGTCTCGATGATCTCGGCCGCGCGGTCCGCCGGCAGGAAAACGACGCCGCTGCCGTCGGCGAGCACCAGGTCTCCCGGCGTCACCAGCACGCCGTCGAACAGGACGGGGACGTCGCTGCCGCGTTCGGCCAGCCGGCCGCGGGCGGTGACGGGGACGGCCGCGCGGGCCCAGACAGGAAAACCCGCCTCGGCCACGGCGTCCAGGTCGCGGCAGGCGCCGTCGATGACCGCGCCCTCGATGCCGCGGTACTGGGCGGCGGCGGTCAGGATGTCGCCCCAGGAGGAGACGTTGGCGCGGCCCCGGTTGGCGACGACGATGACGTCGCCGGGGCCTGAGCTGGCGACCGTCTGGGTACCGAGGTGACGGCCCGCCGGGCCGGCCGCGGCGTCGACCGCCTCCACGGTGCGGGCGCGGCCGGCGATCTTCTGGCGGCCCCACATCGGGCGGACGCCGGTGGTGGCGCCGGTGATCCCCAGGAAGTCGAGCGCATCGGAGACCGCGCACGTGTCGAGGGCCTTGAGCCGGCCAGTTAGCGAAGTGGGCACTCGCGCATTGTCGTTCGGTCGCGGTGGGTTGTTCAACCCTTGCCGCGCCTCACTTCACGTAGTCGCGCCAGGAGTGGGCGGGCTCGTAGCCGAGCAGGTCCCTGGCGCGGTCGATCGCCAGCAGCGTGCCGAACTCGGCGACCTCCCTGATCACCGGCACGCCCGGGAAGACCTCGACGAGCACGTCACGGGACGGGCGGTTCATGACCGTGTCGGCGGCGGCGATGATCACGTTCTGGCTGCCGGTGACCTCCGCCTCCAGGCCGAGGCGGCAGGCGGTGGCCACGTCCCTGACGTCCACGTAGCCCCACACGTTCCACTTGCGCAGCTGCGGGTCCGGCCAGAAGGAGGGGAACTTCTCGTACTCGTCGGGGTCCATGATGTTGGAGATCCGCAGCCCCACGAACGGGATCCCCGACCACTGCGCGAGCTGTGCGGCGATCGTCTCGCTGGCGACCTTCGACAGCGCGTACGTGGTCGTCGGGAACGGGTAGTGCTCCTCGTCGACCGGGGCGTACCGCGGCGGCGGCCCGGCCACGCCGGGGATCTGCTCAGGGGCGCCGCCGAACGGCAGGCCCAGCGTCGTCTCGCTCGACGCCCACACCACCCGGCTGAGGCCGAGCGCGGCCGCGGCGTGGAACACGTTGAAGTTCATCGTGATGTTCGCGTTGAACGTGACCGCCGGGGTCGCCATGCGGGGTGCCGGGATGTTGGCGAGGTGCACGACGGCGTCCGCGCCGCGCAGCACCTCGGTCGCCTCGCCGTAGTCGGTCAGGTCGGCGCGCAGCACGTCGCCGCGCGATTCGCCGGCGCCGACCACGACGTCGGTCGCGGCCACGTCGTAGCCGTGCTCGCGCAGCTCACGGACCGCGGCCCGGCCCGCCTTGCCTGTCGCTCCCGTCACGCAGACCCGCCGAGCCGCAGTTGTCATGTCACCGAGCATATTGTCTGTAGCGTGACGGGTCGTGCGGGCGGTGGTCCCTATCTGGATCTCGATCGCGCCGCGTGGCGCGGCTTGCGCGCGAGCACGCCCATGGCGCTGACCGCCGAAGAGCTGGACGAGCTGCGCGGGCTCGGCGACCCCATCGATCTGGGCGAGGTCGAGGACGTGTACCTGCCGTTGAGCAGGCTGCTCCGGCTGTACTACGAGGCGAGCGCGGGGCTGCGGGAAACGGTCGGCGCGTTCCTCGGCGAGCAGATCCGGCCGGCGCCGTTCATCGTCGCGATCGCCGGGAGCGTCGCCGTCGGCAAGTCCACCACGGCGCGGGTGCTCAGGACGCTGATCTCCCGCTGGCCCACCCGGCCGCACACCGAGCTGGTCACGACCGACAACTTCCTGTACCCCAACGCGGTCCTCGCGGAGCGCGGCCTGACCGACCGCAAGGGCTTCCCAGAGTCGTACGACCGGCGGGCGCTGCTGCGTTTCGTCCAGCAGGTCCGGGCTGGCGCGCCCGAGGTGACGGCGCCGGTCTACTCGCACCTGGCCTACGACATCCTCCCCGGGCGGCGGCAGTCCGTGCGGCGGCCCGACGTCCTCATTCTCGAGGGCCTCAACGTGCTGCAGCCGGCTCCGGCCGGGGCGCTGGCGGTCGCCGACTTCCTCGACTTCTCCATCTATGTCGACGCGCGCACGGACGACATCGAGCAATGGTTCCTCGCCCGGCTGCGCGCGCTGCGGGACACCGCGTTCAGCGACCCGCGGTCCCCGTTCCGCCAGCTCGCCGAGGTCAGCCTCGCGGAGGTCGACGCGTTCGGCGCGGAGGTATGGAAGACGATCAACGAAGTCAACCTGGTCGAGAACATCCAGCCCACCCGCGCCAGGGCCACCCTGGTCCTGTACAAGGACGCCCGCCACGCGGTCACCCGGGTCGGGCTGCGCCGGTTCTGACGGCGCCCTACGGCAGGCGCCCTACGGTAGGCGGCAGCCCCGCAGGTTGGAGCCCGCCCCGGTCCCCGCCCGGGGCGGGCTCCACCTCTTGCGTTCTGTCCCCGCCCTTGGCTGGCGAGGACGCGTACGCATGCACTGATACAGAGGGGAGGGGCCACCCCCTGATACGGTCAGCCAGCACCAAAACACACGAAAGGTGCGACCGGCGCGTCGGACGTCGCGACGCTTGTCGTGGCGAGCGCCAGAGCCGTGGCCGGCCTCGTCCCCGTGGACAGGACCTGGTGGTAGGCGGTCATCAGGCCGAAGGCCACCTCATCGGCGACCCGGGTCACGCTGGAGATCACCGTGGGCGTGCCGATGTGCAGCAGCGCGGCGGTGAAGCCGAGCAGTTCATCGCCGACGCGGACAACCGCGCGGCCGGCGTCGCAGGCGGAGAGGACCACCTGGCGGGGCGGGGCGGACAGGCCCTGAACGTCGTAGGCCATCAGCGGGCCGTCGGCGAGATCGAGCCGGGAGAAGAGCACGTTCTCGTGATCGTGGTGGCCGTGGGTGGCCAGGTGCGCGAGCGGGGTGCCGTCCAGCGCGCGGAGCGTCGCGTCCACCGTGGCGTCAGCACCGGTCAGCGGCGTGCTGCCTGGGTAGATCGCGGCGATCCCGGTGACCTCGGAAACGGCGTGCCCGAGACCGGGCCCGGCGACCAGCAGCGGCGAGCCCCCAGTCTGCCGCACTGTCTGGCCCGGCGTCAGGCCTGACGGCTGGCCCGACGCCTGCACGGCCGATAGCCAGGCGGCGGCCGACGGGCAGACCGTGAACGGCCGTCCGAGCAAGCTCGGCAGCATCGCCCACGGGATCGTGGCCAACTCCCCCACTGGGATGAGGACCACGCCACGGTCGCTAGCCGATCCGAGGACGGGGCGAAGCGGCGCGAGCAGGGCGGCGTCGAGCTCGGTGACCCGGCGCTTGACCGATTCGGAGATCACCACGGAGAGCCGGGCGGGCAGGTGCCGCCCGGCCAGCACGTCCAGGTCGGCGGTGAGCCGCCGCGCCGCCTCAGCGACCGGGGCGAGGGGGCCGAGGTGGGTAAGCCGGAACTTGTTACCAGCGATCGTCACCGCGAGCAGTTGCTTGTCGTGGACGGCGAGGCTCACCAGTGCCTGTCCGGTGACGGCGAGCGCGGCAGTCACGGCGGCGACGTCCGGCGTGGCGTGCACCGCGCCCGGCCCGCCGATCCCCCAGCTGCGCTCCCTGAGTTGCCGTTGCAGCTCGGTGCGGCGGGCGAGGTGCGCCGCGTCGGGTGGCGCCCCGGCCAGTTCCGCGTCCCTGATCCTGAAGCTGAGCTGCCGCAGTTCGGTGAGCACTGCGGCCACGTGCGGGTCGGCCGGCGGCCGGACCGGAAGGACCCGGAACGATTGCGCCCGGGACCGTTCCGTCCAGCTGAACACCTGGCGTGGCGAGCCGCAGGAAAGCATCAGCCGCAGCCCGAGATCGGCCAGTTCCGCGCCGAGTGCCGCCGCGCCGGTCTGCAGGTCAAGGCTGCCGAACTGTCCGCGCCTGGCGTGCACGGTGGCCAGACCTGAGCGCAGTTCTGCGAGCGCCGCGTCGGTGCGGCCCGCTCCCGCCGCGAGTTCGGCTTTCGCCAGCCGGCGCAGCAGCACGGCATCCAGCGGCAGGCCGCGCCGGTCCCGGATGGCGGCCAGGCAGCGGGCCGCATCGGCTGCCCGCCCGGCGGCGGCCAGTGCGCGAGCGGCGGTCAGATCGGCTAGCACCGCGTCGGTCGGCAGGCCGTGCGCCCGCAACTGGGCAGCGACCTGCTGCGCCTGCGTCGCGATCCGGGCATAGGCCCGGTGAGATTCTGAGGTCTTGGCCGCATCGAATTTGGCTGCGTCGAACGACGCGCTGACGCGGGTGAGTTCGGCGAGCGCGGCCCACGCGTGGTTGCCTCTGGCGCGGAAGCGGCGCACCGCGAGGCTGGCCCAGTGGCGGGCCTCGGCCAGGTCGCCAGTGGTCTGTGCGGCCTGGGCCCTGGAAAGCTCCGCTTCTGCGAGCATCTGGTCGCGGTGCTGGCGGCGCAGGGCGGTGATCGCGGCGTCAAGCGATGTCGCGGCTTCTCCAGCGAGTCCGGCCGCGAGTAGCGCGCGGGCCCGGTCGATCTCCAGGCCTGGCAGGATGCCTGGCGCGATGGCCTGGTACGCCCGCGCCGCCACGTCGAACCTTTGCAGGGCGGCCGGGATATCGCCACCGAGCAGGTCGCAGTAGCCGAGGTTCTGTGTCGCCTTGGCGGCCAGCAGCGTGTGCCTGGCCTCGTCTGCGACGAGCGCACAGCGCTTGAGGTCGTCCCTGGCCAGCTCGACATTGAAGGTGTTCAGGTGCAAGACGCTGCGGTTGAGCAGCACCGATGCCAGCAGCTCTGGGTCGCCAGTGGCCAGCGGTTCGGCTGTGGCGAGTTCTGTGAGCGCGGCTGCCCACCGGCCCATGCGGAGCAGGATCACGCCGCGCTGCGAGTGCAGATGACCACGATCGGACTCCGCGACATCGCGTTCCGCGTGGGCGAGGAGCCGCAGGCCGTACTCCGCTCTGCCCTGCTCGGCTTCCAGCAGGGCAAGCGTGATGACCAGGCGGGCAGCGAGCGTGCGGTACAGGGCTGGGGCGCCGCTGTCTTCGCGCCAGCCCAGTTCGGCCAGCCCGGCCCGCACCTCCCGGGCGCCGACCGCGGGCTGCCCGGCGTTCCCGGCCCGCCTACCCTGGCGCTGGGCCTCCCTGGCACGCCGCTCGGTAGCGCTCACCAGGCCGTTAACAACACGAGCGCTGGGGTGATCACTGTCTTCATCCTGGCGTTTCCTGAACTGTCTGACGCAGCCTGAGCGTGCTGCGCGGGCGGCCGGACCACGAAGCGGACAGTGCCCCGCGGCACGCTGGGGAAGGCGAATCTGCCGTCTGCGTCGGCCTCTACGGCAAGGGCGCCGTCACGCAGCGAAACCTCGATCCGGCAGGCGCGTGGCGGCGCGAGCCAGCCGTCCACCCGGACAGTGCCATCGGCGTTAGCGTCGATCCTGATCATGATGGTCAGCTCGGAACTGTCGAACGTGATCGTGCGGCTCTCTTCGGCCGTCCCGCGAGTGAGCGCAGGTTCGAAGGCCGCCTCCTCCACCAGCCGGGCGGCCTCCGCCTCAAGGTCCGCGAGCGCCACCGCGAACCTGACCCGCTCCGCCAGGTCTGGCGGGGCCGGGTCGACGGCTTCGAACAGCGCCTTGATCTTTGCCAGCACGCTTTCATCACTCGGTTCGCCGGAGCTGAGGTCAGCCGAATGCGTAGTCATGAGTCACCGCTGGAGTCTCGGAGAGCCTGCTCGAGCTTGTCCAGGCAGCGTCTCCTGTTCGGGCCGATGCTGCCCCGTTTCATGCTCAGTTGGACGGCGACCGCGTCGTAGTCGGGGCGCGGCACGAACGCCACGATCCGCAGCAGTTCCTGGCAGCGCGGCGACAGCGTACGCAGCGCGTCCCAGACGGCACGCTGCTCCTCGTCGAGCAGGGCAGTGTCCTCTGGGCTCGGCCGCGGGTCGGGGATGTCAGCCAGCCGCTCGGTGTCGGCCGGCCGGGTCTTGCGCCTGGAGGCTGCTACCTTCCACGCTTCCCGGCGGGTGGTGGTGACCAGCCAGGCGGTGATCGCGGCTGGCTCGCGAATGGTGTCCAGGTGCGATAGCAGGGACACCCAGCTGCTCTGGACCACGTCCTCGGCATCCTCAGCACCGAGCCCCGCTGCCCTGGCGACCTGCCAGAGCAGCGGGGTGAGTTCGGGGATGAGGCCGTCAAGCAGGGTGGCCCGGATGCCCGCTGGGCTCGCTAGCGACTCTTCCACGCGTTGTCAGCTTTCCTGCTGCTGGCGGCGCGTGATCGCGTGAGTTGCCCGGGCCACCGCGTCGGCCGCCGTGGACCCGCTCAGCTTCAGTCCGCCGTCGGCGACGGCGGCCGCGAGCATCGCCTGGATGAGCCATGCGGCCAGCGCGGGCGCGGCGAACGACGTGCCGCTCCAGCAAACGAAGCCGGAGCGGAAGTCGTCCGGGTCGAGCCCTTCCCTGGTCCGATGGTGATGGCCGTTGGCGTGTTCCTCGGAAGCCGGCTGGAGCGCGCCGTTGACATCGGTGGGGAAGGTGGTGATCACCATCGCGCCAGATGCCCATGCGGTGACCCAGCGGCCGTCATCGCTGAAGACCGCCCGCGAGCGGTTGGGGTTCAGCGCGCCCACGCTGATCACGGGAAGAGTGCCATCCGGGCTGGGTGGGTCGGCGAACGCGGCCGGGTAGTACCGGCGGCGGACCGAAGAGTTTCCCGCGGCGGCGACGACCATGACCCCTTGGGCGAGCAGCGTATCGATCGCCTCCTTGAGTACTGATGTGAAGGTCACGTCCTGGGCGGATTCGCAGAAGTAGCCGCACGAGAGGGAGACCGCGTCCACCATGAGGTCAGGCCTCGGTTGCGCATCATCCTGCGCCAACGCCACCTGGGCCGACACGAGATTGAGGGCGGTGACCAGGTCACCCTCGTAGACGATGTCATCGGAGTGCATGATCCTGACGCTGAGCACGGTGGCCGCGGGCACCGCCTGCCGGAAGATCCCGGCTATAGCGGTCCCGTGCCCGAGCGCGTCGTTCACCTCGCCGACAAGCGGGTCCGAGGTGACCGGCCTGTCCCAAGGGTCCGCGATCAGTACCCGGGGCTCGTCCCCAGCCTGCTGCGCGGCCTGACCGGTGGCGTAGATCACGTCCTGCATCCCCTGGTTCACCTGGACAGAGGCGTCCGGCACGGTCGTGTAGGGAGGCGTGCCCTCCTCAGGGACGACGCCCAGCCAGGGATGCATCCGGACTCCGGTGTCCAGGACCGCGACCACCGGGCGCCGGCCATAGTCGTCCTCGCATTCGGTGACTGACCGCCGGTACGGGGCCTCCAGGTATACCTGCACGGGAATGCGCGAATCTCCGCTGGCCGAGAAGTAGCCGGCGCTCGCCGCGCTGCCATGGATTTCCGGGCTTCCGTGGATCTCGGGGCTCCCGTGGATCTCGGGGCTCCCGGTAAGGGTGCCACCCCGCATCAAGTGTTCGAGGCTGATCCCCTGGACGTCCGACTTGCTGACGTCCGGTATGTCACCTTGATCGACGGCGTCGCGCAGCGCGGTCAGCGCCGTCCACGCATCCACCGGCAGCGGGGCCTGTCCTGGCCGGGGTACCTGCTTCAGAACCATGGTGACCGGGGGAACGGCCGGGATCGGGCCCCGGCTGGCCCGGTAATCCGGGCGTACCGGGACGAGTTGCATGCCTACCCGCGTCGCCAGCAGTTCGTTGATTGATCCGAGGGGCTGATCCTGCTGCAAGCGCGGCGGGACCAGCAGCGTCCTGGTCCGGTAAACGGTGGTCTTAGGCGTGGGCCAGCCGTTTGCGACGGGGACCGCGGACGGATTAAGAACGCGTGCACCATGGCGTGCGAGTAGGCCAAGCGGAAGGGTAACGACACCGAGGCCGCTGTCATCATCGTTATCTGACGGGTATGCGTCATCCGTTGATACGAAATAGCACTCCATAGACTTCCCCCGGTTTTTGCCGACAACTAATCGTGTGCCTCTGGAGCGAGATCCGTCCAGCCCCATCACCGGCTAAGAGCGTGGACTCGCCGTCCAGATACATCTCTCGAGGGAGTCATCACGGCCCCGTTCGGGATAAAACGTGACGACCGGGGGCGAAGGCGGAGGCACCAGGCGGCGCCCAAGGGGCGTGCGGCTGTACCGGGCGGGTGCTGGCGGAGGAACGGCGCGCGAACGAGCGCCTCGCGATGTGCATGAGGGCGAGCAGGTCGTGCTGGCGGGCGGTGAACGTGCGGTTGTCGATGACGCCGCGTTCGGCCTTGCCGTGCAGCAGGGCGAGTTCGGTGGCGGCGAGCTGGTAATCGCTCATGGCGGTCGCCGCGGTCATGCCGCCGCGGGCGCGAGCCCAGTTCCGCGCCTGACGGCGCGCCCGCAGCGAGCTGAGCATGGCGATGTCGTCGCTGGTGACCAGGCCCGTCGCCGCGTAGGCGGGCAGTTCGTGCCTGATCAGCCCGACGATGCGGTGGCGGTCGGCGACCAGCACCGCGATGACCCCGGCGAGCACGCAGCTCATGATCGCGTACCCGATCAGCACCCCGGCCGTGCCGTACACCGACAGCCCGTTCCAGATGCCGTGCAGCAGCATGGCGGCCAGCCAGCCGGCGACCACCGCCCAGCCGCCCCCATGGCGCCTGTTCGCGGCGTACGCGACGCCGATGCCCGTCATCGAGGTGAACAGCGGATGCAGCAGCGGCGAGAACAGCCCGCGCAGCACGAACGTGTAGCCGAGCAGCTCGATGCCGCCCCGCTGCGGGGTGACGAGCGCGTTGATGTAGTAGCCGACGTTCTCGATCATCGCGAAGCCGAGGCCGACCATCGCCGCGTAGATGATGCCGTCGGTCGGGCCGTCCAGCTCGTCCCTGCGCCGCCACAGCAGGCCGACCAGGACCAGGCCCTTGAGCGTCTCTTCCACCAGCGGGGCGCCGAACGTCGCCGACACGTACTCCCCGGTGCTCGCGCCGAGCGCTGGCTGGGTCACGTACTCCAGGCCCGCGGTGTTGATGATCAGCGCGGCCAGCGCCGCGATCCCGGCGCCCCAGGCGAACGCGAAGATCAGCGGGCCGCGCGGCTCGGGTTCCAGCCGGTCCACCCACAGCACCAGCGCGACGAGCAGCGGCACCGGCAGCAGGGCCAGCGGCAGCGCGATGACGAACGGCACGACGCCCTGGCCCGTCGCGAACGACTCCCCCGCGTCGATGCTCAGCGCGACGATCGCGCAGGCCGCGGTGATCACGATCCCCGCGATGAACCAGACCCTCGGCCGCCCGGGGACCCGCCCCTCGATCACCGCCCTGGGATCGAACACCGGGACGGACGGCGTCGACTCGGTCATGTGCGGAAGCATACTGTGCGGCCCCGTGCCCGGCGGGCACGCGGACGGAGTCATATTGGTCTAGACCTTATATCGCTAGTGGTCTAGACCACTGAACTGATGAATGTTCTGGAAACGGTGTCCCCCCGGCGGTTTTCGCCAGGGTCCTGAGGATAGGCTCTTATCCGTGATGGCGCCCTGGCCGTACGGGGAATAGAGCCATACGGGGAACAGCCCTGGAAGGGATTCACGACAAATGGCGAGCAACGACACCCTCGACTGGTCGGATACGGACAAGCGAGCCGTCGACCTGGTCCGCGTGCTGGCGATGGACGCGGTGCAGAAGTCGGGGTCCGGTCATCCGGGCACGGCGATGAGCCTGGCCCCCGCCGCCTACCTCCTCTTCCAGCACGTGCTCAGGCACGACCCGGCCGACCCGAAGTGGCCGGGCCGGGACAGGTTCGTGCTCTCCTGCGGGCACTCGTCGCTGACCCTCTACATCCAGCTGTACCTGTCGGGCTACGGCCTCACGCTCGACGACCTCAAGGGGTACCGCACGTGGGGCAGCCTCACCCCCGGACATCCTGAGCACGGCCTGACCCCGGGCGTGGAGACCACGACCGGCCCGCTCGGCCAGGGCCTCGGCAACGCGGTCGGCATGGCGATGGCGTCCCGCCGCGAGCGCGGCCTCTACGACCCCGGCGCCGCGCCGGGCACCTCGCCGTTCGACCACTTCATCTACGCCTTCGCCTCCGACGGCGACATCGAGGAGGGCATCAGCCACGAGATCTCCTCGCTGGCCGCGCACCAGGAGCTTGGCAACCTGATCGTGCTCTACGACGACAACCTCATCTCGATCGAGGACGACACGCACATCGCCAAGTCCGAGGACGTCGCCGCCAGGTACGAGGCCTACGGATGGCACGTGCAGCGGCTGAGCTGGCGCACCGCCGACGGCTACCACGAGAACGTGCAGGACCTGTACGACGCCTTCGAGGCCGCCAAGGCGGTCACCGACAAGCCGTCGTTCATCGCCCTGCGCACGATCATCGGCTGGCCGGCGCCCAACAAGCAGAACACCGGCGCCGCGCACGGCTCCGCGCTCGGCGAGCCTGAAGTCAGGGCCACCAAGGAGATCCTGCACTTCGACCCGGACGTCACGTTCCCTCTCGAGGAGGAGGCGGTCGGCCACGCCAGGCGGGTCGCCGAGCGAGGCAAGGCGCTGCACGCAGAGTGGGAGCAGGGCTTCGCCGCCTGGGCGGCGGCCAACCCCGAGCAGAAGGCGCTGTTCGACCGGCTGTCCGCGCGCGAACTGCCAGCCGGCTGGGCGGACAAGCTGCCTTTCTTCCCCGCCGACGAGAAGGGCGTCGCCACCCGCAAGGCGTCGGGCACCATCCTCTCCGCGCTCGCGCCGGTGCTGCCCGAGCTGTGGGGCGGCTCCGCCGACCTGGCCGAGTCCAACCTCACGACGATGGAGGGCGAGCCGTCGTTCGTCCCTGTCGAGCACCAGACCAAGATGTGGCCGGGCAACCCGTACGGCCGCACGATGCACTTCGGCATCCGCGAGCACGGCATGGGGTCGATACTGAACGGCATCGCGCTGCACGGCGGCACCCGGCCGTACGGCGGCACGTTCCTGGTGTTCAGCGACTACATGCGCCCCTCGGTCCGGCTCGCCGCGCTGATGGAACTCGGTGTCACCTACGTCTGGACGCACGACTCGATCGGCCTCGGCGAGGACGGCCCGACGCACCAGCCGGTCGAGCACGTGTGGTCGCTGCGCAATATCCCCGGCCTGGACGTGGTGCGCCCGGCCGACGCGAACGAGACAGTGGTGGCCTGGCGGACCATCATCGAGAACCACGGCCGGCCCGCGGGCCTGTGCCTGACGCGGCAGAACGTGCCGGTCTTCGACCGGGAGAAGTTCGCCTCCGCTGAGGGCGTGGCGCGCGGCGCCTACGTGCTCGCGGACGGCGACGGCGGCGGCCAGGAATCGGGCCAGCCGGACGTGATCCTGATCGGCACCGGCAGCGAGGTGCAGATCGCGGTGCACGCGCGGGAACTGCTCGCGGCCGAGGGCATCTCCGCGCGGGTCGTCTCGATGGCGTGCCTGGAATGGTTCCGCGTGCAGGACACTTCCTATCAAGAGGAGGTGCTCCCTGCGGCGGTGCGGGCGCGGGTGTCGGTGGAGGCGGGTATCACCCCTCCGTGGAAAGAGCTCGTCGGCGACGCGGGCGAGAGCGTCGGGGTGGACCACTTCGGCGCGTCGGCCTCGTATACGAAGCTGTACGAGGAGTTCGGGCTGACGGCGGAGCGGGTCGCCGAGGCCGCCAGGACCAGCCTGTCCAGGACCAGAAGCTAACGAGCCCTACCGGGCTCAGCGTCATACGGAAGGAACACGGCCATGAGTGACGTTCTGCGAGAGCTTACCGAGGAAGGTGTGGCGGTCTGGCTGGACGACATCAGCCGTGACCGGCTGCGCACCGGCAACCTCGAAATGCTCATGAGGGACTTCTGGGTGCGGGGCGTGACGTCGAACCCGACGATCTTCGCCCACGCGCTCAGCCAGGGCGGCGCCTACGACGAGCAGGTAGCGGACCTCAAGGTCCGCGGCGTCTCGGTGGAAGAGGCGTCGCGGATGATCACCACTTACGACATCCGGTGGGCCGCCGACGTGCTCCGCCCGGCCTACGACGAGACCGACGGCCTGGACGGCCGGGTGTCGATCGAGGTCGACCCCCGGCTCGCGAAGGACACCGCCGCGACCGTCGCCGAAGCCAAGCAGCTGTGGTGGCTGGTCGACAGGCCGAACATGTTCATCAAGATCCCGGCGACCGCGGAGGGCATCCCCGCGATCGCCGAGACGCTCGCGAAGGGCATCAGCGTCAACGTGACGCTGATCTTCTCGCTGGAGCGGTACGGCGAGGTCATCGACGCGTACATGGCCGGCCTCGAGCAGGCGGCGGCGAACGGGCACGACATCAGCCAGATCGCGTCGGTCGCCTCGTTCTTCGTCAGCCGGGTCGACACCGAGGTGGACAAGCGGCTGGAGAAGATCGGCACGCCGGAAGCCGCCGCGCTGAAGGGAAAGGCCGCCATCGCGAACGCGCGGCTGGCCTACGAGCTGTACGAGCAGAAGCTGGCCACGCCGCGCTGGGCGGCGCTCGCGGCGAAGGGCGCCCGCGTGCAGCGCCCGCTGTGGGCCTCCACGTCCACCAAGGACCCCGCGTTCCCCGACACGCTTTACGTCGTCGAGCTGGTGGCCAAGGACACCGTGAACACGATGCCCGAGGCGACCCTGCGCGCCACCGCCGACCACGGCGTGCTGCGCGGCGACACCATTCACGGCACCTACGACCAGTCCCGCCAGGTCTTCGCGGAGCTGGAGAAGCTCGGCATCAGCTACGACGACGTGGTGCGGGTCCTCGAGGACGAGGGCGTGGCCAAGTTCGCCGTGTCCTGGAACGAGCTGCTCGAGACGATCCGAACCGAACTGAGCACCAAGTAGACGGCAACTGGAGGTACCGGACATGACCGTGCCTGACGTCGACGCCCTGGGCCCGGCGCCGGCGAATCCGGGGGTGATCGCGACCGCGGACGACCCTGGCGCCCCAGTCAACCCGCTGCGCGACCCGCGGGACCGCAGGATCCCCCGGGTCGCGGGCCCGTGCGTCCTGGTGATGTTCGGCGTCACCGGTGACCTCGCCAGGAAGAAGCTGATGCCCGCGCTGTACGACCTGGCAAACCGCGGCCTGCTGCCCCCCGGCTTCTCCCTGGTCGGCTTCGCCCGCAGGGACTGGGAGCACGAGGACTTCGCCCAGATCACGTACCAGGCGGTGAAGGAGCACGCGCGGACCCCGTTCAGGGAGACCGTGTGGCAGCAGCTCGCCGAGGGCATGCGGTTCGTCCCCGGCGAGTTCGACGACGACGCGGCCTTCGACAAGCTGGCCGAGACCGTGCGGGATCTCGACCGCGAGCGCGGCACCGGCGGGAACTACGCGTTCTACCTGTCGATCCCGCCGAAGTTCTTCCCCACCGTGGTGGAGCAGCTCAAGCGCTCCGGGCTGTCCGACCCCAGCATCTCCGGCACCGACACCGTCACCGGGCGCCCGCCGTGGCGGCGGGTGGTGATCGAGAAGCCGTTCGGCCGCGATCTGAAGAGCGCCCGCGAGCTGAACAACATCGTGGACGCGGTGTTCCCCGCGGAATCGGTGTTCCGTATCGACCACTACCTGGGCAAGGAGACCGTCCAGAACATCCTGGCGCTGCGTTTCGCTAACAGCCTGTACGAGCCGATCTGGAACCGCAGCTACGTGGATCACGTGCAGATCACGATGTCCGAGGACATCGGCATCGGCGGCCGGGCCG
Organism: Trebonia sp.; assembly: GCA_036271115.1. Taxonomy (GTDB): domain Bacteria; phylum Actinomycetota; class Actinomycetes; order Streptosporangiales; family Streptosporangiaceae; genus Trebonia. The sequence continues at coordinate 703 of DATBBI010000432.1, read as the reverse complement.
GCTACTACGACGGCATCGGCGCCGCGCGCGACGTGATCCAGAACCACCTGCTGCAGCTCCTCGCGCTGACCGCGATGGAGGAGCCGGTCTCGTTCGAGGCGAACTCGCTGCGGCAGGAGAAGGAGAAGGCGCTGTCCGCGGTCCGGCTGCCCACCGATCTCGCCGCCGGGACCGCCCGCGGCCAGTACGCGGCGGGATGGCAGGGCGGCCGGCAGGTGATCGGCTACCTGGAGGAAGAGGGCATCCCGCAGGACTCGAGGACCGAGACCTACGCCGCCGTCAAACTCGGCGTGGACACCCGCCGGTGGGCGGGCGTGCCGTTCTGCCTGCGCACCGGCAAGCGGCTGACGCGGCGGATGACGGAGATCGCGCTGATGTTCCAGCGCGCGCCGCACCTGCCCTTCGCCGCCACCGACACCGAGGAACTCGGCCAGAACGCCCTGGTCATCCGCGTCCAGCCGGACGAGGGTGTCACGGTGCGGTTCGGCTCGAAGGTGCCTGGCAGCGCGATGGAGGTCCGCGACGTGAACATGGACTTCGCCTACGGCGAGTCCTTCACCGAGTCGTCGCCCGAGGCCTACGAGCGGCTGATCCTCGACGTCCTGATCGGCGACCCGCCGCTGTTCCCCCGTCAGGAAGAGGTCGAGCTCTCCTGGCGCATCCTCGACCCGATCGAGAACTTCTGGGCCGAGAACACCAAGCC
>DATBBI010000431.1:0-9955 GCA_036271115.1 Trebonia sp. | reverse complement strand
GACGCCGCCGACTACCCCGTGCTGCGCGCGGTCGGCGCGACCCGCGCCACGCTGACCGGGCTCTCGCTGGCCAGGCTCGCCGTCATTACCGTGGCGGGGGCGGCGCTCGCCGTGGCGATCGCCATCGCCGCGTCGCCGCTGATGCCGATCGGCGCGGCCAGGGTGGCCGAGCCAGATCCCGGAGTCGCGGTCAACCTCGCCATCGTCGGAGCCGGAGCGGCGGTTATCGCGCTGTGCCCGCTGGCCGTCCTCGCCCCGGCCGTGTGGCGGGCCGCGGCACGCGCCGGGAGCCCGCTCGGCGGAGCCGAGCCCGCCGCACGCGCCCGCCCGTCGCGGCTGGCCGGACTGCTGGGCAGGACCAGGGCGGTTTCCGGCGCGATCGGCGTCCGGATGGCGTTCGAGGCCGGCCGTGGCCGGACCGCCGTTCCGGTGCGCAGCGCGCTCGCGGGCGCCACCATCGCGGTCATGGCGGTCATCGCCGCCGCCGTGTTCGGTGCCAGCCTCGTCGGGCTCGTCTCCACGCCGCGGCTCTACGGGCAGAACTGGGACGCGATGACCGACCTCGGCTTCGGCTCGGTCACCGGCCAGGTCGCCGCGCGGTTCTTCAAGTCCGATCCGTCGGTCATCCAGCTGGCGGCCGGCGACTACGGCGCGGTCACAATCGGCGGCCAGGTGGTGCCCGCGATCGGCCTCGACCAGCCGAGCGGCACCGGGTTCCTCACGCTGCTGGCCGGCCGCGCGCCGGCCGTCCCTGGCGAGCTCGCGCTCGGCGCCCAGACCATGCGCGCGCTGCACCTGCGGCTGGGCCAGACGGTCACGGTGACCCCCGACCACCAGGTCACCACCGCCCCCGACCGGCCCACCACGATGCGGGTCGTCGGTGAGGTTGTCTTCGCGCAGTTCAGCCGGGGCAGCTTCGCCCCCACCGGGCTTGGCACCGGGGCCGTGGTGCCCGCGAGCGTGCTGTCGGAGACAGACCCGTACGGCGCTTGCGACGGCCCGCTGTGCTACAACTTCTTCCTGCTCCGCGACCGGCCGGGCACCGACGTGACCGCGCAGGCGGCCAGGCTGACCGCCGCCCTCACCGCCCAGGGATGCCCGGGCAACATATGCATCACGAGCGCGGACCAACGGCCGGCTGACATCAGGAACTACGCCACCATCAGGGACACCCCCATGATCCTCGCCGGCGTGCTGGTGCTGCTCGCCGTGGGCACCCTCGCCCACCTGCTGGTCACCGGGGTGCGCCGACGGCGCCGCGACCTCGCCGTGCTGAAGACCCTCGGCTTCGCCAGGCCGCAGGTGCTGGGCGCAGTCGCCTGGCAGGCGACCGCCTTCGCCGCCGTCACGCTGCTCATCGGCCTGCCGCTCGGCGTCCTCGCCGGCCGCTGGGCCTGGACGTTCTTCGCGAACGCGGCCGGCGTCCCCGCCGCGCCCACGGTCCCGGTCACCGCGGTGCTGCTCGCTATCCCGGTCACCCTCGCGCTGGCCAACCTCATCGCCGCCTGGCCCGGCTGGACCGCCGCCCGCCTCCGCCCGGCCGCCGTGCTGCGCGCGGAGTAACGCGGCGCCCGGGAGACGGCCCCTTACGTTCGGGATAAGGATGCTTTTTATTCGGAACGGAGGGTGGCGGCTGCCGGGACCCGCGCCACGGACATGGCGGGGGGCAGCGCGACCAGGGCGGCCACGAGCAGGGTCGCCGGGATCATCCACAGCACGGACAGCGGCGTGATGGTGCCTGGGTCCAGGCCCGCCTGGTTCGCGAACAGCTGCCAGGCCCAGCGGCCGCCGGCGACGCCCAGCGGCACGCCCACCGCGAGCGCGACGGCAGTGACCGTGGCGACTTGCCAGAAAGCGACCGCGCCGAGCTCGCGGCGAAACATCCCGAGCACCTTCAGCAGCGCGAAGTCGCGGCGCCTGCGGCGGGCCGACGCGAGGATGAACTGGGCCAGCACCGCCACGCCGAGGACCGTGAGGACGGCCGCCAGGATCTCGGGCGTGGAATCGATGGCCGCGTAGTTGTTCACGGTGTTCGGGCGCTGGTCGGTGACGAGGCAGGTCGACTGCTGGATGCTGGCGCAGAAGGACTGCCAGGCGCGCTCGAACGCGGCCACGTGCGCCTGCCTGGCGGGCCCGGGGGCGAAGCTGACCAGGGCGAACTGGTAGCCGCCGGCGCCGTCCGCGGCGGTCGCCGACTCGGCCAGCACGGCGGCGGTGGTCTCGGCGCCCTCGCCGGCGTCGGTGGGCGTGAAACTGCCCTGGCCGAAGTAGGGAAACACGGCGCTGCCGGTGATGCGCATCGCCCGGGTGCCGGCCGACGTCGAGACGGTGACCATCTGGCCGACCTGCTTCCCGAGCTGGCGCAGCACCGAGGAACCGAGCGCGATCTCGCCGTCGGTGGCCGGCGGGCGGCCGTCGAGCAGGGTCGGGGACAGCATCGGGCCCGTCCCCCGCGCGAGGCCGATCGCCGGGATCACGGTCTCGCCGATCGTGACCGAGCCCTGCACGCCGTACGTCACGTCACTGATGCCGGGCACGTGCCCGGCGATCTGGCTGAACTGCTTCGGCGTCAGGGAGACGAACTGCCCGTTCCACGCCATGTCCCAGGTCTGCCCGTACTGGCTCGGCGTGCTGACCAGGCGCAGCAGGTTCGCGCCGAACGTAGCCGCGCCGGCGACCGCGGCCACCGCGACCGCCAGGCCGAGCATGGCGCTGCGCACCGGGACGCCTGCCCTGGCGCCTCCGGCGCCGCCCGGGGCGCCAGGGTCGAGCGCGAACCGCACGCCGGTCACCGCCGCGAGCGGCGCGCCCGCCCGCGCCAGCCGCTCGGCGAGCCGCCCGCGGTGCCGCGACGGTTCCGCCTCGTCAGCGGCGGGGCGCGCGCCGGCCTGCCGCCACGCGGTCACGGCGACCCGGGCGGCGAGCAGCACCACGATCGCGGCCGCGCCCGCGGCCAGGACGCCCGCGTTCACGCTGACGCCGGGATGCGGCTCGGCCAGCCGGGCCGGGCCGATCGGGGTCAGCGGCGAGGCCGCGACGGCGATCGCGACCGCCCCCACGGCGCCGGTGACCGTGGCCGCGGCCGTCGCCGCCATGCTCGCCGCGAACAGCTGGCGGCGGGTCATGCCCAGGGCCGCCAGCGTGCCGTTGTCCTGGGTAGCGGTCAGCAGGGTGCGGGCCGCCACCTGGCCGACGACGAGCAGCGCGGTGAGCGCCAGCGCGAGCGCGAACAGCGCGAGGGCCACCGCCTGCGGGCGGATCGCGCGCTCGACGGTGGCGGCCTGGGTGGCCTCGTCGGCGACGAAGACCTGCTTGCCCGTCTGCGGGTAACGCTGGGCGAGTTTCTCCGCGGCCGCGGTGAAGGCCGCGACGGAGGTGCCTGACTTCAGGTTCAGGTACGCGCCGTCGAACGCCACGTAAGCGGGGCCGAGCTCGCGGTACAGCGCGAGGCTGCCCCAGATCTGCGGCACGTTGTCGAGGTAGTTGACCGGGACGATCGAGCCGCGGGTCACGAAGACCCCGACGACGTGCACGGTGAACGGACGGGCGTGGTTCGAGCTGTCGATCGCGGCCATCCGCAGCACGCTGCCGACGTGCAGGTGCAGCTGCTCCGCGCCGATCGGGTCGACCGCGACCTCCCCTGGGGTCTCCTGGCTGGGCAGGCGGCCGGCCAGCATCTTGGGGACGTCCATTGTGCGCGCGTAGCGGTCGTCGAGCGCGGCGACCATGACGGCGCCGTTGTCCGGGACGCCCCTGGCGTTCGCCGGGACCGCGTTGATGCCCACGACCGGCCCGACGGCGGCGACGCCGGGCAGCGCGCCGAGCGCCATATCGTAGCCGAGGTCACCGGAGTTGGCCGGCGAGACGAGCACGTCCGAGGAACGGGACCCGGCGAGGAACCGCGGGTAGGCGGTGTCAGTGCGGCTCGCGCCCGCCGCGGCGGCGAGCACGGCGCCACCCGCGACGGCGACGATGACCGCGAGGCCGGCCCAGCTGCGCCAGCGGGCGCGCAGTGTATGCACGACAAGCCGCGCGACAGCGAACATACTAGGATTCCTTCATTCGGAACGGAGGGTGGCGGCTGCCGGGACGCGCGCCACGGATCTGGCGGGGGGCAGCGCGACTAGGGCGGCGACGAGCAGGGTCGCCGGGATCATCCACAGTACTGGCAGCGGCGTGATGGCGTCGCCGGGCAGGCCGGCCTGGTCCGCGAACAGCTGCCAGGCCCACCGGCCGCCCGCGATGCCCAACGGCACGCCGACGACAAGCGCGACCGCGGTCACGGTGGCGACCTGCCAGAACGCCACCGCGCCCAGGTCCCGGCGGAACATCCCGAGCACCTTCAGCAGTGCGAAGTCACGGCGCCTGCGGCGCGCCGACGCGAGCACGAATTGGGCGAGCACCGCCAGGCCCAGCACCGCCAGCACGCCAGCCAGGATCACGGGGGTGGCGTCGATGGCGGCGTAGTTGTTGACCGTGTTCGGCCGCTGGTCGGTGATCAGGCAGGTGGTCTGCTGGATGCTGGCGCAGACCGGCTGCCATGCCCGCTCGAACGCGGCCAAGTGCGCCTGCTTTTCCGGCCCAGGGGCGAAGCTGACCAAGGCGAAGTTGTAGCCGCTGGGGGCATTGGTGGCGGCCGACAGCGGCTGCAGCACGGCCGCGGTCGTTTCGGCGCCCTGTCCGGCGTCGGTGGGCGTGAAGCCGCCCTGGCCGAAGTAGGGGAACACCGCGCTGCCGGTGATCAGCATCGGGCGGGCGCCAGACGGCGCGGCGACCGTCACGGTCTGGCCGACCCGTAGCCCGAGGTCGCGCAGTACCGAGGCGCCGAGCGCGATCTCGCCGCTCGTAGCCGGCGGGCGGCCGTCGAGCACGGTGGAGGACATCGTCGGGCCGGTTCCCGGCGCCAGGCCGATCGCCGGGATGACGGTCGTGCCGATGGTGACCGCGCCGTGCGTGCCGAACGTCACGTCGGTGATGCCTGGCACGTGGGCGGTGAGCTGGCTGAACTGCTTCGGCGTGATGGTGTCGAACTGCCCGTCGTAGGAGATGTCCCAGGCCTGCCCGTACAGGCTCGGTGTGCTGACCAGGCGCAGCAGGTTCGCGCCGAATGTGGCCGCGCCCGCCACCGCGGCGACCGCGATCGCGAGGCCGAGCATGGCGCTGCGCACCGGGACGCTGGCGCGGCCCGTTCCCGGGTCGAGCGCGAACCGGACGCCGGTGGCGGCGGTGAGCGGCACGCCGGCCAGCGACAGCCGTTCGGCGAGCAGCGGGCGGCGCCGCGACGGCGCCGCGACGTCCGCGGCGGGACGCGCGCCGGCCAGCCGCCACGCCGTCACCGCGATCCGGGCTGCGAGCAGCACCGCGATCGCCGCCGCCCCGGCGGCGAGCACGCCGGCGTTCACGCTGACGCCGGGGGTAGGCTCCGCCAGCCGGGCGGGGCCGATCGGGGTGAGCGGGGACACCGCGATCGCGATCGCGACCGCGGCGAGCGCCCCGGCGACCGTGGCCGCGGCCGTCTCCGCCATGCTCGCGGCGAACAGCTGGCGGCGGGTCATGCCGAGGGCCGTCAGCGTGCCGTTGTCCTGGGCGGCGCCCTGCACTGTGCGAGCCGTCGCCTGGCCGATGATGAGCAGCGTGGTGAGCGCCAGCGCGAGCGCGAACAGCGCGAGGGCCACCGCCTGCGGGCGAATCGCCCGCTCGGCCGTGGCCGCCTGCGTCGCCTCGTCGGCGACGAAGACCTGCTTGCCAGTCCCCGGGTAGCGCTTCGCGAGTTGCTGCGCGGCCGCGGTGAAGGCCGCGACGGAGGTGCCCGGCTTCAGCTTCAGGTACGCGCCGTCGAACCCCACGTAGCCCGGACCGAGCTCGCGGGGCAGCGCCAGGCTGCCCATGATCTGCGGCACCTGATCGAGGTAGTTGACGGGGACCACCGAACCGCGGCTCACGAACACGCCGACGACGCGCTCGGTGAGCAGGCGGGTGTGGTTCGCGCTGTCCATCGCCCCCATCCGCAGCACGGAGCCGACGTGCAAGCGCAACTGCTGTGCGCCGATCTGATTGACGGCTATCTCACGCGGAGCATCCTGGCTGGGCAGGCGGCCGGACAGCATCTTGGGGATGTCCATCGTGCGGCCGTAGCTGCCATCAAGTGGGGCGGCCATGACAGCACTGTTGTCCGGGACGCCCCTGGCGTTCACCGGGACAGCGTTGATGCCCGCGATCGGGGCGGCGGCGGCGACGCCCGGCAGCGTGCCGACCGCTATGTCGTAGGCGAGGTCGCCGGAGTTGACGGGCGCGACGAGCACGTCAGAGGCGTTGGACTGCGCGAGGAACCGCGGGTAGGCGGAGTTGGTCCGGCTCGCGCCGGCCGCGGCGGCGAGCACGGCACCGCCCGCGATGGCAACGATGACCGCGAGGCCGGTCCAGCCGCGCCAGCCGGCGCGCAGCTTGTCCGCGACGAGCAGCGCGACAGCGTACATACGCGCAGCGTAGGGGCCGATCCGCGACCCCGGTAGGGGGGTGCCGCGCGCGGGTTGGTGTGCCTACCACCACCGCGTTTTGGGGTAGTCCGCACACTGGCGCCCGCGGGTGTTCCGTGGGAAAACTGGCATCGTGGAGCGGAATCCCGCGGCGCCCGGTTCATCCGGGCAGACAAACCGCGCAATCGACGTGTTCCTGGCGGACGACAACCTGATCGTCCGCGAGGGAGTCAAGGCGCTTATCGAGCGCAACGCCGACCTGCGCGTGGTCGGGGTGGCCGCCGACTACGACGGGGTCGTGTCCGGCTGCGCCGCTAGCGAGCCCCAGGTGCTGGTCACCGACGTGCGGATGCCGCCATCGTTCCGGCGGGAGGGGATCGACGCCGCCAAGGAGGTGCGGTCCCTGTTCCCCGGCACCGGCGTGGTGATCCTGTCCCAGTACGACGACCCGGAGTACGCGGTGTCGCTGCTCGCCGAGGGCTCGGCCGGGTACGGCTACCTGCTCAAGGACCGGGTCGCCGAGGGTACCCAGCTGGCCGACGCGATCCGCGCGGTGGCCACCGGCGGCACCGCGCTCGATCCGCAGATCGTAGAGGCGCTGGTGCGGCCGGTGCTGACCCCGGGCGGGCTGTCGTCCGCCGAGGAGTCGCTGCTCAGCCTCATCGCCGAGGGCCGCACGATCAAGGCGATCGCCGCCATCAGGAAAGTGCCGCCGTCGGTGATCGACGCGGAGGTCGAGGCGGTTTTCGTCAAGCTCGCCACCGGCGTGTCCGCGGGCGACCACACCGCGCTGAACCGGCTGCGGCTGCTGCACCAGGCCATCGTGGACCGCGAGGAGCAGGGCGAGACGCTGTCCCGGCTGCTGCCGTCGGGGCTGGCCTCGAAGCTGCGGAACGCGTCGGACGTGCGGATCGGCGAGACGGAGAAGGTTTTCGTCACCGTGCTGATGAGCGACATCAGGTCGTATTCGACCATCGCCGAGCACGCCGACCCCTCGGAGCTGGCCAGCCAGCTCAACACGCACAGGGCCGCGATGAACCGGGCCATCCTCGGTGAGGGCGGCACGGTCATGCAGTTCGTCGGCGACGCGGTGATGGCGGTGTTCGGCGCGCCGTTCGCGCAGGAGGACCATGGCGACCGCGCGGTCGCCGCCGCGGCCGGCATGCACGCGCTGCAGTCCGACATCAACGCGTCGTGGCGGGCGGTCGGGCTGCCGGAGTTCGGCCTCGGCATCGGGCTGTCGACCGGGCCGGCCGCCGCGGCGCTGCTCGGCTCGGAGGAACGCCTCGAGTACACGCTCGTCGGCGACACAGTCAACCTGGCGCAGCGGCTGCAGCAGTTCGCGTCCGCCGGCGAGACTGTGCTCTCGTCCGCGACGCGGGACGTGCTCTCCGTCCCGGTGCCGGTGGCGGAACTGCCCGCGCAGCTCGTCAAGGGACGGGACACGCCGGTGGTGGCATTCAAGATCGGACAGATGACTAAGGCGGGGACACTATGACAATCGATTCTCCCGAACAGGCCGCGCTGACCGTGACGAGCCTGCGCAAGACGTTCGAGGCGGAGAACGCCCCGGTGCGGGCGCTGCGCGGCGTGGACCTGACGGTCGAGTCCGGCGAGTTCGTTGCCGTGATGGGTCCATCGGGCTGCGGCAAGTCGACGCTGCTCAACCTGGTGGCCGGCCTCGACGTGCCCGACGAGGGCACGATCACCGTGGCCGGCGAACTGGTCACCGGCAGGACAGAGGACGAACTGGCCCGGATGCGGCGCAAGCACATGGGCATCGTGTTCCAGTTCTTCAACCTGCTGGAAGGCATGACGGTGCTGGAGAACGTGGTGCTGCCGTCGGTGATCGCCGGGCGGCGCAGGAAGATGGCGGAGACCAGGGCGCGGGACCTGCTTGACCTGCTCGGCATCGGGGACAAGGCGTCGTCGGTGCCCGGGGTGCTGTCCGGCGGGCAGCGGCAGCGGCTGGCGATCGCCCGCGCGCTGGCGAACGAGCCGACCCTGCTGCTCGCCGACGAGCCAACCGGCGCCCTGGACTCGGCAGGCGGCGCGGAGATCATCGAACTGCTGCGCCGCCTGCACAACGGCGGGCAGACGATCATCCTCGTCACCCACGACCCCGCGGTCGCGCAAGCCGCCGGCCGCATCGTCCGGATGCGCGACGGCCGCGTCGTGACCTCCGACCCGGCCTCCGACCCGGCCTCGGCGTCCGCGTCGGCGTCTGCCTCGGGGATGATATGACCCCTGAGGCCGCGCCCGCCGCGCGGCGGCTGGTGGCGGGGGTGCTGCTGCCCCTCGCCGCCGTCGCGCTGGCCATCGCCGGCCTGCTGATACCGGTCCCCGGGGGGATCAGCGACCTGGCCGCGGTGACCGCCGGGCTGGTCATCGCCTGGGCGCTGTGCGGCGCCGCGACGGCGTTCGCGCCGGAGCGGACCCCGCAATGGGAGCAGGCGTCGGGCGCGGTGGCCGCGGCGGTGGCGGCCGGCGCCGGGCGGCTGTCCGGCCGGTACGTTCCCGGGTCCGGCTCCTACCACGGGGCGGTGGCCATCGAGGTGCTGGCCGCCGCGCTGATGGCGGCGATCTCGGTGCACCTGCTGTTGTCGCTGCCCGACGGCAGGCTCACGTCGCCGGGACGAAGGATCGGGGCCGGCGTTGCGTACGTGGCGTACCTGGCGGCCGGGGCCGCGCTGGCGGCCGCCGGGCACTGGCCCGCGGCGTGGCTCGGCGTGCTCGCGTGGTCGGTCGGGCTGCTGCTCGCGCTGCCCGCCGCGCGGATGCGGTACGAGCATTCGGCGGGCCGCGACAGGGAGCGGCTGCAGTGGGCCGCCATCGGCCTGGTCGTCGCCTGCGGGCTCGCGCTGTCCGTCGCCGTGCTGTACCTGCTCGTGGACTGGCCCGCGCCGGTCGCGCCGGTGGCTGCTTCCGTGATGGTGCTCGTCCCCGTCGGCATAGCCGCCGGGGACGTACCGCGGCTCGGCTCGCGCGGCGGGCGCCTGCTCGTGCAGGTGCTCGCGGTGGCCGGGTTCGCCGTCACGGTCGCGCTGATCTACCTGGTGGTCATCCTCGGGCTCGGCCGGCCGCCGTCCAGCTCGGCGGACCGCCAGCTGCTCGGGCTGTCCATGGTCGCCGCGGCGGTCGCCGCGATCAGCTTCGCCCCCGCCAGGGAGCGGCTGACCGACTGGGCGACGCGGCGGGTCTTCGGGGCCAGGCAGGCGCCGGACGAGGTGCTGCGGACATTCGGCAGCCGGATGACGCGCGCCATCTCCATGGACGAGCTGCTGCTGCAGCTCGCTGAGTCGCTGCGCAAGACGATGGCGCTAACGTCCGCCGAGGTGTACACCGGCACGGGCGACGTGCTGGAGCGGACCGCCGCCGTGCCGGACACCGGGCCGCGGTCGCTGCTCGTGGGGGACAGGGAGCGGCAGGTCGTGGCCCGCGCCGGAATATCCGGGCACGCCTGGGCGTCGGTCTGGCTG
>DATBBI010000430.1:0-6372 GCA_036271115.1 Trebonia sp. | reverse complement strand
CTCGGCGGCTCGCTGTCACACGCGGACCCGGCCGGGGACCTGCCCGCGGTCATCGCGGCGCTCGACGCGACGCTGGTCGCCCGCGGGCCCTCGGGTTCGCGGACGATCAAGCCGGCGGATTTCTTCGCCGACTACCTGACCACGACGCTGGCGCCCGGGGAGATCCTCGCCGCGGTCCGGGTGCCCAAGCTCGACGGCTGGGGCTACCGCTACGAGAAGTTCCACCTCACCGCCCAGGCGTGGGCGATCGTCGGGGTCGCCGCGGTGGCGCGTCGCTCCAACGGGCACGTCGCGGAGGCGCGGGTCGGGCTCACCAACATGGGCTCGGTGCCGGTGCGTGCGGCGGCCGTCGAGGCCGCGGCGGCAGGCGCCGAGGCGTCGGCCGCCGCTCTCGCGGCGGCGGCGGCGCACGCCGACGAGGGCACCAGCCCGCCGAGCGACCTGCGGGCTGCCGCGGACTACCGCAGGCACCTGGCCCGGGTCCTCACCGGCCGGGCGCTCGCCGCCGCGGCTGGCGCGTCCTGACCTGGTGTTGCTCGCGAGTCCGGGCTGCGGCCGGCCGGCGGCCCGCAGCCCGGACTGGTCGTACACATAGAATGCTGAACTAGCAGCGAACCAGGCAGAAAGTAGTGACGAATGGCCATTGAGCTTGACAACTCGTTCACCGTCCCCGTGCCGCCCGAGCAGGCCTGGGATGTCCTGCTTGACGTCGAGCGGATCGCGCCGTGCATGCCGGGTGCCAGCGTTACCTCGGTCGAGGGAGATGAAGTCGCGGGCCAGGTCAAGGTCAAGCTAGGCCCGCTCTCGCTGAGCTATAAGGGCACCGCCAAGTTCACGGAGAAGGACCCCTCCACGCACACGATCGCCATCGAGGCGACGGGCAAGGAGACCCGAGGGGCGGGCACCGCCTCGGCGACCGTGCATGCCAGCCTGAAGCCAGACGACGCCGAGGGCCAGACGACGGTGTCCATCCACACATCGCTGAACGTCACCGGCCGCCCCGCTCAGTTCGGCCGGAGCCTGCTGCCCGAGGTGAGCGGCAAGCTCATCGACCAGTTCGCCGCCAACCTGGCGGCGCTGATCGACAGCACGAGCCGCTCGGCCGAGACCGGTGCCCAGGCCGAGGCTGCGCCAGCCCAGGACGCGGCGGCGGGCGATGCCACCAGCGCGGCGGCTGCGGGAACCGCGGCCGCGGCGCAGGCCACCGCGCCGCCGGCACAGCCCGTGGCGCAGCTGCAGCAGGAGGATTCGCTCAACCTGATCAAGCTGGTCGGCGGCCCGGTACTGAAGCGGGTCCTCCCGGTCGTGCTGGGGGCCGCGCTGATCGCCATCCTCATTCGCCCCATCCGCAGCCTGTTCAGCCGCTCGAAGTCCTAACGCGGCCTCGCCACCGGTCATTCAGCCATCTTGGTATCACTTTTCGCCCTTAGAACCGGACAAACCGGACGCGAAAGGGACCAGAAGTGATACGAAGACGAAAAGTGATACTAGGTTGCGGCCACCGTTACGCGTGAACCCGGAGGCTGGTCAGCGCAGCAGGCTCTTGCGCATTACTATCGCGTTCACCCCGGACGGCTGGTAGTAGCCGCGGCGCACGCCGATCTCCTCGAACCCGCGCCGCAGGTACAGGCCGCGGGCCCGCGGGTTGTCCTCGCGGACCTCGAGGAAGACCTCGGCGCAGCCGCGCTCGACGGCCGCGTCGATCAGCGCTCCGAGCAGCGCGGAGCCGATGCCACGACCCCAGTACTCCTGGGCAACCGCGATGGTCAGCACGTCGGCCTGGGTACCGCCGGGAACGAACATCAGTCCGGCGTACCCGGCCATAACGCGCCCGCCAGCCGCGGGCGGCGGGCCGTCAGCCTCGGCGATCAGGTACAGCCGGTTCTGCGGCGGCTGGCCGACCTCTTCGGCGAACATCCGCGCGGTCCACGGGTCGTCAGGGAACAGATCGTGTTCCAGGGCGAGCACGCCAGCCAGGTCCGCGGGCACCATGCGGCGCAGCCGGATCCCTGACCCGCCAGCGGGGCCAGGCTGACCGCCAGGACCGCCAAGACCGGCCGGGTCGGCCGAGCCTGGCGCCCGGGCCATCCTGAGCCTGTCGCGCCACCTGCTGGTCGTCACCGCGCTACCAATCGGAGCAGCAGCACGACCTTGAGGGTAGCCGACGCGAGGCCGCCGTGCGGCTCAGTGCACGAGCAGCCCGGTCACCTGTTTGGCGACCGTCTGCGCCGCCGCGCTGAGCTGGCTCGGCGACGCCGGGCCGTAGTTGCCCTTGTTGGCGTGGTCCAGCCCGTTCATCACCACGGTGACGATGACGTTGCGGTACCTGACGTAGACGGTCGTCACGTCGGTGGTCGCGCCGTTGACGTTGAAGACCTGCGCGGCCTCGAACGCCACCGTGTCGTTGCCGCCCGGCATGCCGGACAGGTCGGTGATCGTCGCCTTCGGCTGCCCGCTCTTCGGGCCGGGATCCTGCTTGGCGCTCTCGTCCTGGGCGTAGGCGTACTCGGCGGCGAACGTGGCACTGCCGTCGCCAGGAGCCAGCCCGCTCGGCGAATACGCCTGCATGTTCACTTCGAGCACCCGGTAGACCGGCGGCTTGTCGAGTGTCCAGGTGCATTCGCTCTGCGGGCCGGTGTTCAGCGGCGGCGCCGCCACCTTCAGCTGGCCCGGCAGGTACTGGGTGAGCGTGCCGCCAGGCACCGACTGGCAGGCGTTGGGAACCTTCTGGAGCTCGCCGGGCAGGAACGTCGTGACGAGCGACCCGAAGCCGAGGTTCGCTGAGCCGCTGCCGCCCGCGGTGACGAAGTACACCACCACCGCGATCACCACGGCCAGTGCGCCGCCGCCGACGGCGAACAGCAGCCTGCGGCGCTTGCGGCGGTCGGCGCGCCGCTCGCCGCGGGAGTCGCTGCCGCGCCGGCGCCAGCGCTCGGAAAACGCTCCCATGTGATCCGCCTCTGCCGAGGCGTCCATGGCGTCCGGCCCGGCCCAGTCGGGCCGGACGGTCTGCTGCTGCGCGTGCTGCCCCTGCGGCGGCTGCCCTAGCGGCGGCCGCGGCGGCTGGAACGCGCCGCCCTGCCCTGGGGCACCCGGGCCGCCCGGGGCGCCCGGGGCGCCCGGCTGGTAGCCGACGCCAGGCTGCGGGTAGCCGGGACCGGTCGGCGGGTACCCGCCGCCCCGCCAGTCACCCGGTGCGCCCGGTGCGCCCGGCGCCGGGTTGGCCTGGCCCCAGCCGCCTTGACCCTGGTCACCCGGCATCCAGTCACCCTGCACCCGGCCATCGCGCTCGCGGGCGTCTCTCGGCCGGATCGGCGCCAGGTCGGGAAACTCTCGCTGATCCTGCGGCACGGCGTCATATCCCGCCCATTCAGGCACGTCGTTGTCGGGACGTGCCCGGCGACCACGCGGCCGCCCGGGGGATGACTCATGATGAGTCACGGCGCTCCTCCGGTGAGGGTTTTGGCGGTGCGGAACGAGACTTTCGGTACCTGGCGGACGTGCCAACGGGACCGGTACAACGCCGAACTATAGACGATTAGTGAGGTTCCGCGGGCGAGATCTGACTGTCCTGCCAGCTCCCACCAGCAGCAGGTCTCACGAGTACGATCTTGGCACCCGGTTGCCGATCCCGGTGACGATCTCGTAAGAGATGGTGCCCAGCGTGTCGCCCCACTCCTGAGCGGTGGCCTCCCCGTCATCCCCCGGCCCGAACAGCACCACCTCATCGCCGACGGCCACCGGCTCGTCGCCGAAGTCGACGACCAGCTGGTCCATGCACACCGTCCCGGCGATCGGCCACCGCCGGCCCCGCGCGAACAGCAGCGGCAGCCCCGTCGCCGTCCGCGGCACCCCGTCGGCGTATCCCAGCGGCACCAGGCCGAGGGTGGTCTCGCGCGGCGTGACGTACCGGTGTCCGTAGGACACGCCGGTCCCCGCGGGCACCCGCTTGACGAGCACCAGCCGCGTGCGCAGCGTCATCGCCGGGCGCAGCCACCGCGGCGGCCCGCCGGGCAGGGTGGACAGGCCGTAGATCCCGCCGCCGACCCGCACCAGGTCGTAGCGCGCCGCTGGCAACTCGAGCGTGGCGGCCGTGTTCGCGATATGCCGCACCTCCGGGGTGACCCCGCGCGTCTTCGCGACATCGAGCGCCGCCTCGAACGCGTCCAGCTGTGCCGCGACGGACGTATCGCCCGGCACGTCGGCGGAGGCGAAGTGCGACCACAGCCCCGCCACGCTGAGCAGCCCGGCGGCTCCTGCCTCGAGCGCGACGTCCAGCACCTGCGGCCAGTCCGCCGCGGTCGCCCCGCCACGGCCCATCCCGGTGTCTGCCTTCAGGTGCACCCGGGCCGGGCGGCCCGTCTCCGCCGCGGCGGTCGCGAGATGCCGCACCATGCCGGCCGAGCCCGCGCTGAGATCGACCCTCGCGGCGATCGCCGCGCGGTGGTCGTCGGAGGCGATCGCCATCAGGCAGAGCAGCGGGCTGTCGATGCCGGCCGCGCGCAGCTCGAGCGCCTCGGCCACGTGCACCACGCCAAGCCAGTCCGCGCCGCCGCGCACCGCCGCCCAGGCCGCGGCGACCGCTCCGTGCCCGTAGCCGCCGGCCTTCACCACCGCCATGACGGGAGTCGGCGCCACGCGCTCGCGCACCGCCGCCACGTTGCCGACGATCACGTCAAGGTCGATGCTGGCCTGCGCAGGGCTTTCCATGGCTGCCAATGTATAAGCCCACTGCCTCGGACACGACCGCGCGGAAGGCAGTCTGAATCGCTCTGACGAGGTCGGAGGCGCCGATAGGCGCCTCTCCGACAACCTCTGGGCCCGCCGCGGCGAACCGGCCTGCGAGCCCGTGCAGGTAGGCAGCCGCGATCCCGGCCTGCCGCGGCAGCAGGCCCTGCGCCAGCAGCGCGCCCGCCAGCCCGGACAGGACGTCGCCGCTGCCCGCGGTGGCGAGCCACGACGTTCCCGTCGTGTTGACGAACACCGGGTGCAGCCCGTCCGGCGGCGCGACCACGGTCGTGGAGCCCTTGAGCAGCACGCAGGCACCGAACTCGGTCGCGGCCAGCCGCGCGTGCTCGAGCCGCCGCGCCTCCACGTCCGCCGGGTCCTTGCCGAGCAGCCGCCCGAGTTCGCCCGCGTGCGGCGTGAGCAGCGTCGGCGCCGCGCGCGGCAACAGGTCCTTGTGCTGTGCCAGCAGCGTCAGCCCGTCCGCGTCCACCAGCACGGGCAAGCTCGTGGCCAGCACCGCGGCCAGCCGCTCCGCCGCGGTGTCCGTGGTGCCCATGCCCGGCCCTGCGACCCACGCCTGCACCCGCCCCACGTCGCCGGGGAACTGATTTTGTTGTTCTGAACGGTCCCGGCCGTCTCCGGGCAGCTCCGTGATCACCACCTCGGGCCAGACCTGTCGCACGGCTGCCGCCGCGGCGGGCGCGGTAACCAGCCGTACCATGCCCGCGCCACCGTGGACCGCGCCACCGGTCGAGAGCAGGGCCGCACCCGTGAACCTGTCGCTGCCCGCGAGCAGCCCGAGGACGCCGCGCCGGTACTTGTCCGACTCGGCGCCCGGACGCGGGAGCAGCGCCCTGATGTCGGCCCGCTGCGGCGCGCTGACGTCAGGCTCGCCCTCCAGGTGGGGTCCGAGTCCGATGTCGACCAGCTCGACGACCCCGGCGTGCCCGGCCGCGGGGTCGATCAGCAGCCCCGGCTTGATCGCGCCGAATGTCACGGTCACATCCGCGCGAACCGCGGGCCCGTCAACAGCGCCGGTGTCGGCGTCGATGCCGCTTGGCAGGTCGACCGCCACGGTGGTCACGCCGCGCTCGCTCGCCGCCAGGTGGGCCAGCGTCGCGTACGGCTCGCGCAGGCCGCCGCTGCCGCCGATGCCGAGCATCCCGTCGATGATCAGGTCCGCGCGGCCGATCGCCTGCCGGGCGTCGTGTCCCGCGTCGTACCTGGCGCCTACGTCCGGGCGCGTGTCGTCGGGGCCGCGGGGCGGCGTGACCGTGACGACGCGGCCGCCGCGCGCCCTGAGGGCGGCCGCGCCGCCGGGATGGATCTTATGGCCGGCCTGGATCGCGGTCACCGCGGCGCCGCGAGCGGCGAGCAGCGCGCCAGCGTACAGCGCGTCCCCGCCGTTGTCCCCGGTGCCCGCGAGCACCGTGACCCGCGCGCCGTAGACCCCGCCTGGGCCGCCTGGACCGCTGCTCAGCAGCTCCGCGCACACCGATGCCAGTCCCGCGGCCGCGCGCTGCATGAGCGCGCCATCGGGGACCAGCGCCATCAGCGCGGCTTCCGCCGCGCGGACCTTGGCTACCTGGTAAGCGTCACGCACGCTGCCTAGTCTGCCCCGCCTTCGGCGATGACAACAGCGGT
>DATBBI010000429.1:0-13703 GCA_036271115.1 Trebonia sp. | reverse complement strand
CACGATCAGCCGCTTGGTGGTCGCGGCGATGTAGGCGAGCAGGGTCGTGGGCGAGGAGCTGAAGAACGGCGGGTTGTGGTGCTCGCCGATCGCGAACACGTCCATGCCGGTTTCCTCGGTCTTCTGGGCTATCTTCACGATTGCGTCGATGCGCTCGGCCTCACTCGGGGTGTAGCCGGTGACCGGATCGCGAGTGATGTCGCTGACCGAGAAGATTCCGAACTGCATCTCTCATGCCTCCGTCAGTTGTATGCGTTTGCATGGACCTATAACAGTGCGCCAGGCGTGGTATTCCCCGGCCCCGCGGGGTGCGAGACGACCCACGACGCGCTCCCCGCCAGCCCGCTTCTTGCTGTTATCAGCGCGGGGACGCGGCGGCCTGAAGATGATGGGTCATTTGGCACACCAGAGGGTGCCAAATGACCCATCATGATCGGGGTTGGAGAACTTCTTGCTGTTATCTGGACGCGGGAGGGGTGGAGGCGGGCGCGGGGGTGGAGGCGGCCGCGGCGGGCTGGACGGGCGCGACGGCCGGGTCGGGGGCGGGGTCGGCGGCCGGGGCGGGGGCGCGGTAGCGGCGGAAGCCCGGGAGCGCCGCGCCGAGCGCGATCGCCGCGGCGATCGTCAGCAGGCCGCCGCTCAGGGCGCTGATCGCCGGCGTCGTCAGCGATCCGACCAGACCCGCCTCCAGCGACCCGAGCTGTCCGCCGCCCGCGCCGACCACGTAATCCGCCGCGTTCACCCGGCCCAGGAACTCATCGGGAGTCACCGTCTGCACGATTACCCCGCGGAACACCACGGTGTACGTGTCGGCCGCGCCCGCCATCGCGAGCGCGAGCAGCGTGAGCCACAGCCATGGGGCGACCGCGAACACCGCGAACGACAGGCCCCACACGCCCACGCTCGCGAGCATCGCCAGCCCTTGACGCGACACGTGCCGCACCGGCCCGGCCAGCACCGCGGTGAGCAGGCCGCCGACGCCGATCGCGGCAGGCATCAGGCCGAGAATCCGCGGGTCACCCCCGAAGCGTTCGGCGTTGATCGCCGGGAACAGCGACAGCGGCAGGGCGAAGAACGTCGCGCTCACGTCAGCGATGAACGCGCCCGCCAGCACCTGACTGCGCCGGATGAACGAGAGGCCCTCCAGGCTGAGCGCGAGCTTGCCCCGCGTCCGGTCCCGGGTCCGCTTGGGGGCCATCGCGGGGAGCCGGCCGACGCCGTAGAAGGATCCCGCGAACGTGATCGCGTCGACGAGGTAGCAGCCCTTCACGCCGGACACGCTCGCGATCATGCCGCCAAGCGCCGGGCCAGCGATCATCATGGTCTGGAAGACGATCCGGTTCAGCGCCATCGCGGGCGCCAGCTGGTCCTTCCCGACCAGGCTCGGGATCAGCGCCCTGCGCGCGGGCGCGTTGATCGCGCCGATCGCGCTGGAGGTCGCCTCCAGCGCGTACAGCAGCCACAGTCCGGCCGGGCCTGGGCCGATCAGCGCCTGGGCGAAGAGCAGGCCGGAGACCGCCGTCTGGCAGGTTGTCATGATCAGGATGAGCTTGCGTCGGTCGAAGGTGTCGGCGAGCGTGCCGCCGGGCAGCGCTATGAGCAGCATCGGAACCAGCGTGGCGACGCCGAGCCCGCCCACCGCGGTCGTCGACCGCGTCATGTCCCACACCTGCAGGGTGAGGGCGAAGTTCGTCATCGCGCTGCCGGTCTGGGACAGCATGGAGCCGAGCCACAGACGGCGGAAGGCCGGGTGCTCCCGCAGCGGCGTGATGTCGGTGAGCAGCTTCACCTCGCCACTATAACAGCACTTATATAAGTACTGTCAAAGTGCTGTTATATCTGTTAGGATGGGTGCCATGTACGACCCGACCGAGCAGAGCCGCTGGCGGCCAGTGTTCCGGGTGCTGTCCGGGATCGACGACGAGATCGCGCGCGTCTACGCCGAGAACGGCATCCCGGACCTCAAGCCGACCTGGGCGATGGAGATCATCCGGCTGCATGTTCGCGGCCCGATGACGATCGCGGAGCTCGCCAGATCCGTAGAGCGCACCCATTCCGCGATGAGCCAGAAGGTGGCGGCCATGCGGGCCGCCGGGTGGCTGGAGACCTCGCCGGGTCCCGACGCCCGCAGCAAGAAGGTGACGCTCACCCCCAAGGCAGAACGGATCGCCGCCAAACTCGCCGCCGAATGGCGGGCCACCGAGGCGTCCATCACCGAGCTCGAGGCGGAGATCCCCTATCCGCTCACCCGCGTCGCGGACGACATCACCGCAGCGCTCGCCCGCAAAAGCTTCCACGACCGGATCACCGAGAAACTCGCGCAGGACCCCGACTGGTTGAATGAGTGACTATAGACAGGAAAACCGGCGGCGGGAGACGATCGATCAGTGCTGAGCGGGCTTGAGGGCAAAGTGGCGGTTGTGACCGGTGGTGCGGGCGGGATCGGGTCCGCCACCGCCCGGCGGCTGTCCGCGGAGGGGTGCCGGGTCGTCGTCGTGGATCTCGACGGCGATGCGGCGCGCCAGGTCGCGGCGGAACTGCCGGGGGAAAGCGCCTCGGTACGAGCCGACATCGCCACGGACGAGGGTGTGGCGGAGTATCTGGACGTAGCCACGCGTACGTTCGGGAAAATTGATTTTCACCACCTCAACGCGGGGATTCCCGGGCCGCCGGGCGGATTCCCCGAGCTCGACCCCGCCGACTTCGACCGGGTCATGGCGGTCAACGTGCGCGGCATCTTCCTCGGGCTGCGCGGCGCGTTCCTGCGGTACCGCGAGCAGCGGACGGCCGGCAGCGTCGTGCTCACCGCCTCGATCGCGAGCCTGCGCGGCAGTGCCGACCTGATCGCGTACCACACCTCCAAGCACGCGGTGCTCGGGCTGCTGCGCGGCGCGGCGATGTACGGCGGGCCGCTCGGGATACGGGTGAACGCGGTGGCGCCAGGGATAGTGCCGACCGACCTGTTCTCGGCCGCGGGGCGGGCGGACATGGTGCGGCGGGCCGCGACGGCACCGCTGCGGCGGGCCGGGACGACCGACGAGATAGCGTCGGTTGTAGCGTTCCTGCTCAGCGACGAGTCGGCGTACATGACCGGCGAGGTGGTGTCAGTGGACGGCGGCTCGTCGATCGTGAGCACGGTGCGGCCGTCCGGCGGCGCCGGCGCGTGGGACTTCGCTGCGCTGGACGCGCGGACATACGGCGAGGAGGAGTAAGCCAGGTGGCACCGTCAGAGGTTGGCTTCGTCGGGCTCGGCAACATGGGCATGGTGATGGCGCGGCGGCTTCCGGCCGCCGGGTACCAGGTCGTCGGCTACGACGCGTCGGCCGAGATCATGCGGGATATCGCCGGGCTGGACGGGTTCACCCCCGCGCCGGGGATCACCGGGCTCGGCACCGACGTGGTCATGCTCTGCCTGCCCGACTCCGACGTGGTCGAGCACGTGCTGCTCGCCGAGGGGCTGCTCGACAGCATGCCGGCGGGCGGCATGGTCATCGACATGAGCTCTTCCGACCCGGCGCGGACGCGGGCGCTCGCGGCGCGGGCCGACGAGGTCGACGTGACGCTGATCGACGCGCCGGTGTCCGGCGGCGTGTCCGGGGCGCGGGCCGGCACGCTCACCATCATGGTCGGCGGGCCGCCGGAGGCGTTCGACCTGGCCAGGCCGATGCTGGCGGCCATCGGGAAGCGGGTCCTGCACGCGGGCGACGTCGGGGCCGGGCACGCGGTCAAGGCGCTGAACAACCTGATGTCCGCGGCGCACCTGATCGTCAGCTCCGAGGCGCTGATCGCCGGGCGGCGGTTCGGGCTCGACCCGGCGGTCGCGCTCGAGATCATCAACGGCTCGAGCGGCCGGAGCGGCTCGACAGAGAACAAGTGGCCCAACTACGTGCTCACCGAGAAGTTCGACGCCGGGTTCAGCATCCGGCTGATGGTGAAGGACATCCGGCTGGCGCTAGGCATCGAGCACGCCACGGGAACCCCGTCCCCGGTGAGCGAGGCGGCGCTCGCCGCGTGGGAGGCGGCCCTGAGCGAGCTGCCCGGGGACGCCGACCACACCGAGATCGCGCGCTGGCTCGACAGGGGCTGATTGTTGACCGTTTGGGTCCGGTCTTGAGGCCTGATCTAAAGGCGGTCGCCCCCGTTCGTTGCCGCCCACAGCCGCCGATTCGCGGCCCTCCGACAGCCTTGACTTGCGTTGGGCGGGCAACTGATTCTGCTATCACGCCCGTGCGGTCGAAGTCCTGATCACTGTGGATCGGGTAGTCGGTAGGAGGCAGCGCCGTGCCAGATGATGCGCCAACCGCGGAGTACCTGGAGCTGACCGGAGGGCGGGTGCACCTGTTCCGCGGCGGCTCGGGCGAGCCAGTCCTGTTCCTGCACGCCGCCGGCGGCGCGGGGGCATGGATGGAGTTCCACGGGCAGCTCGCGAGCGCCGGGTTCGACGTGATCGCGCCGGACCATCCGGGGTTCGCCATGTCCGACGACTTCCCGCTCGTGGAGGCGATGGACGACCTTGTGTACCACTACCTCGACGTGCTCGACGCGCTGGGACTTGAGCGGGTGCACGTGGTGGGAGCGTCGTTCGGCGGCTGGATCGCGGCGGAACTCGCCGTCGCCGCCTCGCACCGCCTCAGGTCGCTCACGCTGCTGAGCGCCGCCGGGCTGCGGCTGCCCGAGCATCCGGTGCCCGACATCTTCCTCATGCCGCCACCGCGGCTGCTCGAGACGCTGTTCCACGACCCGCCGCCGGTCCCCGCCGCCGAGCCGGGGGCCACGCCGGACATCGACACGGTGCTCGCGGCGTACCGGGACACGACAGCGCTGGCCCGGATCTGCTGGACGCCGTACCTGAACAACCCGAAGCTGGAGCGGCGGCTGCACCGCATCAGCGCGCCCACGCTGGTCGTCGCTCCGTCCGACGACCGGCTCATCCCGGTCGCGCACGCCCAGCGGTACGCTGCTCTCATCCCCGGGGCGCGGTTCGCGGAGGTGGCGGACTGCGGGCACGCGATGTACTTCGAACGGCCCGCGGAGTTCGCCGGCGTGGTCGCGTCCTTCCTGCACACGGCGCAGTCGGCGCTGAGCGGAGCGAATCAGTGAAGTTCAGCTTCTTCCACCTGATGCCGTACCCGTACCTGCCCGACGACTTCGACTCCGCATACGACTCGTCGGCGCTGACGTACCCGAACGCCAACTTCGACCCCAAGCTGGGCGCTTCGCTGTATTCGCGGTACCTCGACGAGCTCGAGTACGCCGACCAGCTCGGGTTCGACGGAGTCGCGGTCAACGAGCACCACCAGAGCGCCTACGGGCTGATGCCGTCGCCGAACCTCATGGCCGCGGCGCTGACCCGGCGCACGTCACAGGCGCGGATCATGGTGCTCGGCAACGCGATCGGCATCCGCGGAAACCCGCTGCGGGTCGCCGAGGAGATCGCGATGCTCGACCTGATGTCCGGCGGGCGGGTGGACTCCGGGTTCGTCCGCGGCATCGGCTGGGAGTACTTCGCGCACTCGATCAACCCGACCAAGTCCAGGGCGCGTTTCGACGAAGCGCACGACCTGATTATCAAGGCGTGGACGTCGGAGGAGATGTTCGCCTGGTACGGCGCGAACTACGAGTACCGGTACGTGAACATCTGGCCGCGGCCGGTCCAGTCTCCGCACCCGCCGGTCTACATACCCGGCGCCGGGTCGACAGAGACGATGAAGTTCTGCGCTTTGCATCGCTATACCTATATGTCGGTGTACGCGCCCACGCCGATCGTCCGCCGCTGGTTCGACGGGTACCGGCAGGCTGCCCTGGACCTGGGTTACGTGGCCGACCCGGAGAAGATCGCGTTCTCGGTGCCCGTCTACGTGGCTGACACGGACGCGCGGGCGCACGCCGAGGCCAGGCCCGCGCTCGAGTGGCTCTACCATCGCGGGCTGAAGCAGACTCCCCAGATGGTGACTCCCCCCGGCTACATGTCGCCCGGCTCGCTGCGCGGCGTGCTGATGTCGGGCATGCGGGGCTTCGCCGGCGCGAGCTACGAGGACCTGCTCGCCGCGGGCCAGGCCGTCGTCGGGTCACCGTCGTCGGTGGTCGCGCGGCTGCGTTCCCTTTATGGCGAGCTCGGCGGGTTCGGGCAGCTGATCGGGCTGTTCGCGATCGGGCCGTCGACGCACGAGCAGGTGACGCGCAGCGCCGAGCTGTTCGCCACCGAGGTGATGCCCGAGCTCCGCTCGCTGGGCGTGGGCGATTCGGCGCCGCCGGCATGAGCGGCGACGGCGTGGCTGGCAACGTGAGCGGCACGCTGGCGGCTTCCGCTGGCGGAGGGCTGCGCGCGGAACTGCTCGCCGGGATCCAGCGCCACCGGGGCGCCTTTGCCGCGGCGGGAGACGAGGCGGAGTCACTGCGCACCCTGCCGCCTGACGCGGTGGCCACGGTGCGCTCGCTGGGGCTGTTCTGGCTGAAGACGCCGGCCTCACTGGGGGGCACGCCGCTGCCGCCTCTTGAATTCTGTGACGTGATCGAGGAGCTGGCGTACACCGACGTCTCCACGGCCTGGGCCGCCATGATCGGCGCCGGCTGCTGCGGGCTGGTCGGCGGCTGGCTGCCCGAGGCGGGGGCGCAGCGGGTGTTCACGCCCACGGATGACGGGCTGCCCGTCGTGGCCGGACAGCTCGCGCCACGCGGTACCGGCAAGCCAGTCGCCGGCGGCTACGTGGTCACTGGCCGGTGGGGGTTCTCCAGCGGGATCCTGCACGCGGACTGGCTGCTCGGCGCGTTCAAGACCGACTCGGCGGCTGGTGACGGGGCCGCCAGCGACGGCGGCACGGGGTTCGGCCGGATGGTGGTCTTCGCCGTGCCGAAGAGCGACGCGGAGGTCATCGACAACTGGTACGTGGCCGGGCTGCAGGGCACCGGCAGCCTGGACTTCCGGGTGGACGACCTGTTCGTGCCCGAGGAGATGACCTACGACCTCGGCATCCCCGCCGTGCGCGGCGGCGACCTGTTCCGGCTCGGGATGCCGGCGTTCGTGTCCAACGAGGTTCCGCCGCTGTGCGTCGGCCTGGCCCGCCGGGCGCTTGACGACATGACCGAGCTCGCGCTGAAGACGGTCCGGTTCCCCGGCGGTCCCACGGTTGGCGAGCGCGCCGTCTTCCACAAGGAGCTGGGCCGCGCCGAGACGAAGCTCCGGGCCGCCAGGCTGGTGCACCGGGAGGCGATGGCCGACTGCTGGGAGATGGCGTGCGCCGGCGACCCGCCGTCAGAAGAACTGCAGCTCGCCGTCACGGCGGCGTCGGTCTTCGCGGTCGAGACCGCCGCCGAGGTGGTCAGCGACCTGTTCAGGTACGGCGGCGGCCGGGTGCTGGCCCTCTCCAACCCGATGCAGCGCCACCTGCGCGACGCCCTGGCCGCCCGCCAGCACCTGGCCCTGTCCGAGGAGGCCTACGAGGCGGCCGGCCGCTACCGCCTCAAGTCAGCTAAATCCCGCCGCTCCTGACCCACCGCAGGTGGGGGGCGCGGGGGCGGCCGGGCGTCGTGAACGCGGTCGATGGGCCATTGACCACCATAGAGAGCGGTCGATGGACCATCGACCGCCTTTGGCCGGGAGCCGGGAGGCGGCAGGCGGGAGGCGGCAGGCGGCCGGGGTTAGTCGAAGTTGTTTTTGCGGCCTTCGCGGATGTAGTCGACTGTCGAGCGGATGTGGTCCTCGCCGTGGACGGCCTTCTTCTTCGCGATGTGGCCGAACATCTGGATGCCGAACCCGCCGTCCAGGTCGTTCACGATCCGCTGCTTCCACGGCCGCCTGACGATCTGGGTGGTCAGCCGGCGGGTGGTGCGCGGCTGGGTCATGATGTGGTCCGCGATCGCGTACGCCCGCGCGATCAGCTGATCGCGCGGGACCACCTCGTTGACCATGCCCCACTCCAACGCCTTTTCCGCCGTGATCGCCTCGCCGGTGAGCAGGGCGTACGCGGCGCGCTTGACACCGAGCAGCTCCTGGAAGCAGTTGTGGATGCCGTCGGCGGGCACCGAGCCGATGTCGTAGTGCAGGTCGAAGACCGTCGCGCCTTCGGCGGCCAGCGAGATATCGCACATGAGCACGATCTCGGTGTGGAAGCCCGGGCCGTTCAGCAGCCCGATCGTGGGGATCTCCAGGTCGTTGACCAGCGCCGAGACGTTGATCCTGCCGTCCTTGTACGCGTACTCGTACGCCCAGTACTCGAGGTCTTCCTCTTCGAGGGCGAAGCCCTCGGGGTCGGAGCCCATCATGAACTCGTCGCCCGACCCGGTCAGGATGAGGATCTCGTTCCGCGGGTCCGCGCCCACGACCTTGAGCATCTGGCCGAGCGCCCGGTGATTCTGCACGGACAGCTGGATCGGGCCGCCGAGCGTATGCGCCTCCACGAGCAGCACGCCGTCCTCGCGGCGGGTCATCGTGAAGAAGTCCCTGAACCGCTCGCTGTACTCCTCGAACTTGGGCGTTGGCACGAACTCTTGTAGCGACATCGGCGCTCCTCCGCGACGGCGACAAACGATTGCAGACAGGACGATAGTCGCCAGTCCGTCACCTTGCTACTGTCGCGGTTGTGAACCTAGTCGCCGGTGTCGATTCCTCCACCCAGTCCACGAAGGTCCTGCTCTGCCGGGCAGACGACGGCAGCGTCGTCGGTGAGGCTGCCGCACCGCATCCCGACGGCACAGAATGCCCCCCGGACCGCTGGTGGGAGGCACTGACCTCGGCCGGGCGGGACCTGCTGGAGCGAGCCGACGCGGTGGGGGTCGCCGCACAGCAGCACGGGATGGTCGTGCTCGACGACGACGGCCAGGTGATCAGGCCCGCCATGCTGTGGAACAACGTGAAGTCCGCCCCGCAGGCGCGGGCGCTGGTCGACGAGCTCGGCGGGCCCGCCGAGTGGGCCGCGCGGACCGGCAGCGTGCCCACGATGTCGTTCACCGTCACCAAGCTGCGCTGGCTCGCGGAGAACGAGCCGGACAACGCGCGCCGGGTGCGCCGGGTGCTGCTGCCGCACGACTGGCTGACCTGGCGGCTCGCCGGAGGGGGGCCCGCTCCCGCTGGGGACCCGGCGCTCGAGCCGGTCACCGACCGGGGGGACGCCTCGGGCACCGGCTACTTCTCTCCCGCCGACGGACGGTGGCTGCCCGACCTCGCGGCCACGGCGCTCGGGCACCCTGTGGAGCTGCCGCGGGTCGCCGGGCCCGCCGAGGTGGTGGGGCGGACCACGTGGGGCGCGGCGCTGTCCGCGGGCACCGGGGACAACATGGGCGCGGCGCTCGGGCTGCTGCTGCGCGACGACGACGTGGTGGTGTCGATCGGCACCTCCGGGGTCGCCTACGCGGTGACGGCCAAGCCGGCCGCCGACCCGTCGGGGCTTGTCGCCGGCTTCGCCGACGCGACAGGGAAGTTCCTGCCGCTGGTAGCCACCGTGAACGCGGCGCGCGTGCTCGACGTCACCGCGCGGCTGCTCGGGGTCGACGCGACGGGGTTCTCCGCGCTGGCGCTGGCCGCCTCGCCAGGGGCGGACGGGCTGACGCTGCTGCCGTACCTGGACGGGGAGCGGTCGCCCAACCGGCCGTCGGCGAACGGGGTGCTGCGGGGAATGACCTCGGCTAACACGACGCCGTCCAACCTCGCGCGTGCCGCCGTCGAGGCGGTGCTCTGCTCGCTGGCGGACGCGATCGACTACCTGCGGGCATGCGGGATCACGCCGGGGCGGGTAGTGCTGATCGGCGGCGCGGCGCGGTCCGCCGCGGTGCGGGCGCTGGCGCCGGGAGTGTTCGGGATGCCGGTGACGGTGCCCGAGCCCGCCGAGTACGTGGCGCTCGGCGCCGCACGGCAGGCTGCATGGGCGCTGGCCGCTTCATCGTCCGCTGGTGGCGGCCCCGGTGCGCTGCCGGACTGGCCGGCGCGGCCGGCGGAGACGTACGAGGGCGCGCCTGTGCCCGCGGTGCGCGAGCGGTACGCGGCGCTGCGCGACGACGCGGCGGCCTGGCAGCTGGGCTAAGTTCTCGACAGGCGCCGGCCCTGCCGTGGCCGCTCGCGGCCGTCCGCGAGTTACACGAGGGTCTTATGCGCGGCCGCGAACGGCATTCAGACCCCGCCAGCGAGCCGGTAATACGCGGCGTTCCAGCGGAGCTCGTTCTCGAATGCCGTGGCGGTCGTCGACTCGTCGATGACGAGCAGTTCCACGCCCGCCATCCTGGCATAGTCGCGGAAGGCGTCGGCGCCGACCGCGGTGGACATGGCGGTGTGGTGCGCGGCGCCGGCCATCAGCCAGGACATCGCGGAGGTGCGGAAGTCGGGGGCCGGCCGCCACACGGCGCGGCCGACCGGCAGCCTGGGCAGCGGCTCGGGCGGCGAGACCAGCTCCACGACGTTGGCGGTGAGCCGGAACCTGTCGCGCATGTCAGTCAGCGCCACGACGATGCCGGGCCCCGGGTCGGCGGTGAACACCAGGCGCACCGGGTCCTGGCGAGCGCCGATGGCCAGCGGGTGGATCTCCAGCCGTGGCCTGCTGGTGGTGAGGGTGGGGCAGACCTCGAGCATGTGCGCGCCGAGGATGAGCTCGCGTCCCGGCGTCAGGTCGTAGGTGTAGTCCTCCATCATGGACGCGCCGCCCGGGAGCCCTTGGCCCATCACCGCAGCCGCGCGGACCAGGATGGCGGTCTTCCAGTCGCCTTCCGCGCCGAACCCGTACCCGTCGGCCATCAGCCGCTGCACGGCTAGCCCTGGCAGCTGCCGCAGCCCGCCCAGGTCCTCGAAGTTCGTGGTGAACGCGCCGAACCCGCCGCTGTCGAGGAACGCACGCAGGCCGAGCTCGATCGCCGCGCCGTCGCGCAGCGACTGGTGCCGCTCCCCTCCGCGACGCAGCTCGGGCACCACGTCGTAGCTGTCTTCGTACTCCTCGACCAGCGCGCCGATGTCCGCGGCGGTGGCGTCGCCGACCGCTTTCACCAGGTCGTTGACGCCCCAGGTGTTGACCTGCACGCCGAATACGGCTTCCGCCTCCGTCTTGTCGCCCTCGGTGACCGCGACGAACCGCATGTTGTCGCCGAACCGCGCCAGCTTCAGCGCCCGCGTCGCCGCCCAGCCCGCGGCCGCCCGCGCCCAGACCGCGACGTCCGCGATGACGCGCGAGTCGGACACGTGGCCGACGACGGTCTTCCTGCGGGTGCCGAGCCTCGACTGGATGTAGCCGAACTCGCGGTCGCCGTGCGCGGCCTGGTTCAGGTTCATGAAGTCGAAGTCGATCTCGGCCCACGGCAGCCGGACGTTCGCCTGGGTGTGCAGGTGCAGCAGCGGCTTGCTCAGCGCCCTGAGGCCGGAGATCCACATCTTCGCCGGGCTGAACGTGTGCATCCACGCGATCACGCCGATCACGTTGTCGTTATGGCTGGCCGCAAGCATGACCCGCCGGATCTCTTCCGGCGTGGTGACTACCGGCTGCCAGACGACGCTCACCGGGATCCTGTCCGCCGCGGCGAGCGCGCCGGCGATGGCGCGGGACTGCCCGGCGACCTGCCGGAGGGCCTCTTCGCCGTAGAGCTGCTGACTGCCTGTGACGAACCAGACCTCGAGGTCGTTCAGGTGGCTGCGAGTGCCTGGTACGGCTGGGGCGGCTGGTGCGGACATTTTTTCGGCGCTCCTCGTCTGCCTGATGTGAGCGCTCACATCGCCAGGTCATGCTACGGGCACGAGGACTGTACGCGTCAACCGCCCTCCAGGTCCGCAGCAGTCGTTACCAAGACGTGCTGCTCCCACCGCCCATCGCGCGTTGACGGCGGACGACCCAAAGGTTTAAGTTGCGCGGAAGAGGCCGTTGTTAACGTTCACATCGACTGTTAACGTCCACATCGGCCATAGACCAACTTCACAGCCCGGCACGTTCGATTCGCCCGCAATGGTGCACCGCAGGGCACGAGATAACCGGAGGTCCGGATGGGCAAGGTTCATCCGAAGGTCGACGAGGCAATTGAGACCCTCAACATGAGAGACAACCCGACCCGGCGCCGCCTGCTCGCCGGCACCGGGCTGGTCAGCGCCGCGGGCGCCGCGTCGGCGCTGCTCGCCGCCTGCAGCTCTTCGAGCAGCACTCACGCTGCGGTAGCCAGCAACGGCAGCAACCCGTTCCCGGCGGTGCCGAACCAGAAGTACTACTTCAACAACCACGCCGACACGAACGCGTTCTTCACCCCGACCAAATACGGGTACTCCGACGCGGTGGCGCTGCTCGGCATACCGACGCCAGTCTGGGGGGGCTCCGCCACCTCGGCCGACTCCGAGATGGTCTCCTTCATGAACACCGCGATCTCCGCCAAGGCGGCCGGGATCGCGACGCCGGTGATCGACTCGTCGATGACCACTCCGGTGAAGAACGCCATGGACGCCGGCATCCCGGTAGTCACCTACAACGCCGACGGAATCTACAAGAACGGCGTGCCCCAGATCTACACTAACCGGCTGGCTTACGTCGGGCAGGCGCTCTTCTTGTCCGGGCAGGCCATGGGTGAGCAGATCAAGACGCTCGTGCCTGGCGGCGGGGAGATCGTGATCTTCATCGCGACCCCGGGAACCGGCAACATCCAGCCACGGTACGACGGCGCGGTGTCGGTGCTCGGCAGCAGCTACCACGTATCCGAGATCGCGACCAGCACGGTCGACGCCACCGAACTGTCGACGGAGAAGTCGTACCTGCTCGGGCACAAGGGCAGCCTCAAGGGCGCGTTCGCCGTGGACAACGGATCCACCGCGAACCTCACCGCGGCCCTCAAGTCGACCGGCGTGTCGATCCCGGCCGGCGGTTTCGACACCGACCCGAAGACGCTCGCCGGCCTGCAGGACAGCACGATGAAGTTCAGCATCTTCCAGGACCCGTACCTGCAGGGCTTCCTGCCCACTCTCTACCTGTACCTGTACAACCTGTCCGGCGGGCAGCTCGCGCCGCCGAACACCGACACCGGCCTGACCGTGCTGACCCCGGGCAACGTCGGCCAGATGCTGAAGCCCAGCCGGTACCAGGGCGGATCCTCGGCCCAGATGTACCTCCCGCGGCCCTCGGGCCCCATCAACCAGCCGATGGCCACGACGAGCGTGTGATGCCCTGATCGCTGGGCGGGGCAGGCCTGGCCGGGTCTGCCCCGCCCGGCGCGGACGCGGGCTTGACATGGGCTTAGCTGGCGGTAAATCGTGCCGTTACGGGCGCGAACACCGAGAGCGGCACACTTGCCGATGGGAAGCGGAGATGGGTTCAAGTGAGTGAGACGGCCGAGCGAACCGTAGGCGAGACCGGCTCCCCGCAGCGCGGGCCGACGGGGGCCGGCGGCGCGGCGATGCGAGTTCTCCGCCTGCTTGGGCGGCAGCGCGAGGCGACCGTGTTCGTGATCGCCGTGGCCCTGTTCCTCTACTTCACGATCGCCCAGGGATCGGCGTACACCTCGAAGTCGAACCAGGTGCTGCTGTGGTCCGACTTCACCACGCCCATCATCATCATCGCGCTGGGCGAGGTCTTCCTGCTGATCTGCGGCGAGATCGACCTGTCGGTCGGCTTCGTCGTCGGGTTCGCCCCCTTTCTCATGCACTACCTGACCGACTTCTACGGCTTCCCAGGCCTGCTCGCGATCTTTTTCGCGCTGCTGTTCGGGCTGTTTGTCGGCCTGGTCAACGGCTTCTTCACGGTCACGATCGGCGTGCC
>DATBBI010000428.1:0-4334 GCA_036271115.1 Trebonia sp. | reverse complement strand
AGTGGACCGGATGCGCGCCGCCCAGGTCGCGGCGGCCATCGAAGGCCGGTCTCCGGCGCCGCCCCCGGCCAGCCCAGAGGTCCAGGTCGTGCAGGACGTCTCGGCCGCCATGATGGTGGACGCGGACGCCTTCCGCGCGTTTCTCGAGCTGACCTTCATGCTGGCGCTCCCCGACGACCTCGTATCCCGCCCTGGCTTCGCCGACCACGTCAGGAACATCGCCGCGGCCCTGCCGCCGGCCCAGTTCCCCGGCCCGACCCGCCAGGAACTCCTGGCAATGCTGTCGTAGCCGGCTGGCGGGCGGTGTCCCGCCCGCTTCTTGCTGTTATCAGCCTGGCGGACTTATCGTGCGGGATGACGCGCCGGAAACCGGGCCAGATCCCGCACGATGACTCGATCGCGCAGTCGATGGGCCCCGCGCGAGGCGCTTCTTGCTGTTATCGGCGCCCCCTGTTAGATCCTCCAGCGGTAGAGGTCGCGGAGGAGTGAGATTTCCGCGCCGTGGTGCAGGGCTTCGCGGTTGATGTGCAGGATCAGGGCGCCCATCGGCTCGGCGGCGAACGGGCCTTCGGCCTCTCCGATGGGGCGGCCGAGGCCCTCGGAGTCCAGGGTGCGGACGCCCGCCGCCCACGCGGCGTAGGCCGCGTCCAGGCGGGACAGCGCGGTGGCCGCGTCGCCGGGGTAGTCGTAGGTCTCGTAGCTGATCGGCGGGCCGCCGAAGTGGGACGCGGCGCGCTGGCCGAAGACGCCGACCTGCAGGTGGGCCAGCCGCCAGGCGATCGTGGTGACGGGCGGCGGGTCTGGCTCCGGCCAGGCGTAGTCGCAGGTGAAGTCGCCCGAACCGGCGGCGATCGGGGCCTTGGAGGTGCCCCGCGGGCGGACGTTCCACATGCCGGGCACCGGCTCCCAGAGGTACTCCTCGTCGGTGAGGCCGTCCCAGCGGGGACGCATGTGCTCGCGCCATTGCCAGTCGAGCTGTTCGTAGAGCTGGAAGGTCCAGTCGATGGTCATGGACCCGAAGCTAGCGGGAAACGCGGACAGGATCGGTCCTGATCTGCGGGAGACTGGGCCTATGACCGCCGAGCGCCTGCTTCGCCTGCTGTCCCTGTTCACCGTCCGCCGTAGCTGGGGCGGCGACGAACTGGCCCAGCGGCTTGGCGTCACCCCGCGCACCATCCGGCGGGACGTCGAGCGGCTGCGCGAGCTGGGGTACCAGGTGCGCGCCGTGCCCGGCCCGTACGGCGGGTACGAGCTCGGCGCGGGGTCCGGCCTGCCGCCGCTGCTGCTCGACGACGACGCGGCGGTGGCCGTGGCGGTCGGGCTGCGTGCCGTCGCGGGCGGCGCTGTGGCGGGGATGGAAGAGGCCGCGGTCCGGGCGGCGGCCGTCATCGAGCGGGTGCTGCCCGGGCGGCTGAAGGTGCGGGCCGACGCGCTGCGCGCGGCGGTCGTGCCGTTGGCCGGGGTCCGGCCGGACGATGCCGCGGTGCGGCCGGAGACGCTCGCGTTGCTGGCGCTGGCGTGCCGGGACGGCGAGCGGATCCGGTTCGGCTATACCGACGGCGAGGGCACCCAGAGCAGCAGGCACGCCGAGCCGTTCCGGCTGGTGGTCACGGCCCGGCGCTGGTACCTCGTGGCTCACGACCTGGACAAGGGCGAGTGGCGCAGCTTCCGGCTCGACCGGCTGGAGCGCCCGCAGCCGACCGGCCAGCGGTCCCGGCCCGCCGACCCGCCCGACGCGGCGCGCTTCGTCGCCGAGGGCATCGCGGCGGGCGCCTACCGGTACCAGGCCAGGGTCCTGGTGGCGGCCCCGGCCGACGTCGTCGCGGCCCGGATCCCCGGCCTCGGCGCGGTAGTCGAGGCCGTCAGCGAGTCCGAGTGCCTGGTCATCAGCGGGTCGAACTACCTGGACATGATCGCGCTGCACTTCGCGGCGCTCGACCTGCCGTTCACGCCGCTAGAGCCGCCCGAACTGCGCGCGCGGTGCGCTGCGCTGTCCAGGCGGCTCGGTGAGGCGGCGGGCGGGTGAGGGGAACCACGAGGCCGTTCGGGATAAAGGAGCTACTCCCAGCGGAAGACCCGCACGGCCAGCACGGCGCAGACCAGCGTCCAGCCGGCGAGCACTAGGAGCGCCTGCGGGTGCGGCCAGCTCCCGGCCATCGTGTCGCGCAGCGCCTGGGCGCCCGCGCCCAGCGGGGTGAACTGCCCGATGTGCCGCGTGGCCGGAGACAACTGCGGGGTCCACAGCCCGGCGAAGTACATCAGCGGGAAGAACAGCACCGTCCCGGCCGCCCCCGCGGACCGGGCGGTGGGCGCCACGGCGCCGATCAGCAGGCCGAGAGCGAGCATCGCGGTGGCGGACAGCACCGCCACCGCGACGAAGCCGGCGGCCTGGCGCGGCAGCGGGACGCCGAAGCCGAGCCGTCCCACGGCGAGCACACCCGCCGTCGCGGCCAGCACGACGACCAGGCTGACGATGAGCTGGGCGGCGACCACCCGCACCGGGCCGGCCGGGGTGGTCGCGAGCCGCCGCAGGATCCGCCGCTCCCGGTAGCCCGCCACCTGGACGGGAATGCCCTGGACGCCGAACACCACGCCGATGAACGCGATGACGATCGGCTCGTAGATCGTGACCAGCGGCACGCCGCCGATGTTGGAGGAAGGCAGTCCCATGACCGCCAGCAGCGCCATGGGAAACGCCAGCCCCCAGAAGAGCGCGAGTGGCTCGCGCACCAGCAGCTTGGCTTCCGTTATCGTGAGCATTTTCATGATGTCCTCCGGCCGGTCAGCGCCACGAAGGCGTCCTCGAGGGTGGGCTGGGCGAGCGCGGCGGGGGCGCCGAGCGCGGCGATCCGGCCGTCGCGCATGATGGCGACCCGGTCGCAGAGCCGTGCGGCCTCGTCCATGAAGTGGGTGACCAGCACGATCGTCACTCCCTGGTTCCTGATGTCGTCGATGAGCTGCCATGTGTCCCGGCGGGCGACCGGATCGAGGCCGGTCGTGAGCTCGTCGAGGATCGCGATCCGCGGCCGCCCGATCAGCGCAAGCGCGATCGACAGGCGCTGCTTCTGGCCGCCGGACAGGCGGCGGTACCTGGTGGTCCGCTTGTCGGTGAGGTCAAGCTGTTCGAGCAGGCCGTCGACATCCGCGGGCCGGGGATAGAAGGATGCGTACAGTCGCATCGCCTCGCCGACGGTCAGCCGGTCGGGCAGCTGGCTTTCCTGGAGCTGGACGCCGAGCAGCTGCCGCAGCTCACGCCGGTCTTGCCGCGGGTCGAGGCCCGCGACGCGGATCCGGCCGCGGTTGGGCACGCGCAGCCCGGCGAGGCAGTCGACGGTGGTGGACTTTCCGGCGCCGTTGCGGCCGAGCAGGCCGAAGATCTCGCCCTCGGCGACCGTGAAGCTCACGTCGTCAACCGCGACCTTGGGACCGTAGCGCTTGCTCAGCCCCTCAACCTCGATGGCCGTCATCGTCCCTCCGCCTCGCTCTCCCTCTTCGTCGCGACGATCTCGAGCTGGCAGGACAGCCGCCTGGCGGCGAAGCCCTTCATGGCCGTGACCCCGAAGGCGTACCTGTCGATGCCGGCGCTGGCGACGATCGTGAGTTGCGGGCCGTCCGCCCGCGCCTGCTCGATCGCCAGCTCGACGGGGTGCTCGGCGTCGCGCACGACCAGCCGGCCGCGCACGACCCACCGGCCGCCGGACTCGGTGACCTCGGTGGACGTGAACGTGAAGAAAGGGTGCTCGGCGGTGTCGAGCAGCCGGGCCGACCGGACGGTGCGGTCCCTGGCGGGGTTTCCGGTGTGGAAGCTCTCGGCGTCCACGGTCGCCCGTACGGCGGAGTCCTGAGCCTGTTCGGCGACCCGGATCTCGCCAGAGCGGAGCCGGAACGTGCCGCGCACGGCGCCGAGGCCGAACAGGTGCCTGGTGCGGAAGGTGATGAGGCAGCGCTCCTCGTCGATCCGGTACGTGCCTGGGCTGAGGGTTTCTGGTACTGAGGTGGTGGTTGTCATGACGGCAGCCTCGCCCGGGGCGGGGATGTGGGGCATCGGCCGCTCGCCGGCTCCCGCTTCGACTAGGGCCGGCCCGGTGTCCGACTTTGGTCGGTGTCGCAGCTGGCCATGCCGGCCCTAGCCTGGACGCGTGAGTGAATCGCCACCGCTGCCGGTGATCGCCGGAGCGACGACAGGGATCGGGGCGCTGACCGCGGCGACGATCCTGGGGCAGGCCACCTCGCACGAGTCGTCCGGGCTGCTGATCCTGGATATCGCGGTGGGGCTCGTGGCCGTTGCCCTGGTACCAGTGATGCTGCGCTGGCCGGTGCCCGGCGCGCTGGCG
>DATBBI010000427.1:0-5267 GCA_036271115.1 Trebonia sp. | reverse complement strand
CGTGGTGGCGCAGCGCTCGCTGATGGTGCAGATCAAGGAGCTCCAGGAGGCGTACGGCTTCGCGATCATCTTCGTCACCCACGACATGTCCCTGATCAGCCACTTCTCCGACCGGCTGATGGTGATGTACGCCGGCCAGGTCTCTGAGCTTGGCACGACAAGGAGCGTCTTCGACGCGCCGCGGCACCCGTATACCCAGGGGCTGCTGGAGGCCTTCCCGTCGATCCGCGGGCCTAAGGTCCCGCTCAAGGGCATCCCTGGCAGCCCGCCGAACCTCGCGATGATCCCGAACGGATGCCGGTTCCACCCGCGCTGCCCGGTGGCTTTCGACAGGTGCAGCGTGGAAGCGCCGGACCTGTACCAGCAGGACGGCTCGCTCGTCCGCTGCCTGCTTTACGACGACGCCGCTGCCGGCAGCAGTTCCCCCGCGCCGACAGGAGGCCGGGCCGATGCCTAACGATCCGGGCCGTGAGCTGCTCAAGGCCGAGCACCTAACCCGGCACTTCAAAATCGGCGGGGCAATGGCCCGGCGCACGCTGCACGCCGTGGACGACGTGAACTTCAGCATCGGCCAGCGCGAGATCGTGGCGCTGGCCGGTGAGAGCGGCAGCGGCAAGTCCACGATCGCCAGGCTGCTCGCCCGGGTGTACAAGCCGACGGCGGGCGAGATCAGCTACGAGGGAAAGCCGCTGTCCCAGCTGCGCTCCAGGCGGGACAGGCTGCGCTACAGCGGCCAGGTGCCGATGGTCTTCCAGGACCCCTTCTCCTCGCTGAACCCGGTGTTCCGTGTCTCGCACGGGGTTATGCGCAGCCTGAGGCTGCACCGCCCCGAGCTATCCCAGCGCCAGCGGCGCGACGAGGCGGCCCGGGTGTTCGAGGTGGTCGGGCTCGGCGCCGAGATGCTGCAGCGTTTCGCCTACGAGCTGAGCGGCGGCCAGCGGCAGCGGGTCGGCTTCGCCCAGGCGCTGGTGACGCGGCCCAAGCTGATCCTGGCCGACGAGCCGGTCTCCATGCTTGACGTGTCGATCAGGATCGGCCTGCTCAACCTGATGGCGAAGCTGCGCGACGAGGAGGACGTCTCCATCCTCTACATCACGCACGACATCGCGAGCGCCCGGTACGTCGCGGACCGGCTCATCGTGATGTACGCCGGGCAGATCGCCGAGACCGGGCCGATCGAGGACGTGCTGGCCAGCCCGAAGCATCCGTACACGCAGCTGCTGCTGTCCGCGGTGCCCGACCCGCGGGCCCCGCTGGGCGTGGCGGCCGAGACCGACAGGGGCGAGCCGCCGAAGGTCATCGACCCGAGCCCCGGCTGCCGGTTCCGCTGGCGCTGCCCGCTGGCCATCGACACCTGCTCCCGCGTCACCCCGGTGCTCGCCGAGCTGGCGCCAGGCCACCAGGTAGCCTGCCACGTCGCCCAGGCCGGCGCGGAAGTGAAGGCGTTCTCGGCATGAAGCTCACGGTGATCGGCGGCGGGTCGACCTACACGCCAGAGCTGGCCGACGGGCTCGGCAGGCTCGCGCCCGGGGTCACCGAACTGGTCCTCGTCGACCCTGACGAGACGCGGCTGGCGGCGGTCGGCCCGGTGTCCGCCAGGATCATGCGCGCCCAGGGGCACCCGGCGCGGGTCCGGTGGACGACCAGCCTGGACGACGGCGCCGACGGCGCCGGAGCCGTCCTGATCCAGCTCCGGGTGGGCGGCCAGGCGGCGCGCGACAGGGACGAGACGTGGCCGCTCGACTACGGCCGCATCGGCCAGGAGACCACGGGAGCGGGCGGCCTGGCCAAGGCGCTGCGGACCGTACCGGTGGTGCTGGAGGTAGCCGAGCGAGTGCGGCGGCGCGCCGCCCCCGGCGCGTGGATCATCGACTTCACCAACCCGGTGGGCATCGTGACCCGTGCGCTGCTCGACGCCGGGCACCGCGCGGTCGGGTTGTGCAACGTGGCGATCGGCTTCCAGCGCTGGTTCGCGTCGCTGCTCGGCGTGACGCCAGGAGAGGTATCGCTCGACCACGCCGGCCTGAACCACCTGACCTGGACGCGCGCGGTGCTCGTCGACGGGAAGGACAGGCTGCCGGACCTGCTTGCCGGCCACGGGGAGGAGATAGCCGGGCGCATCGGGCTGCCCTTGTCCCTGCTGTCTGAGCTTGGCGCCGTGCCCTCGTACTACCTGCGCTACTTCTACGAACACGATGCCGCGACCGCCGAGCAGCGGGAGCGGCCGACGCGGGCGGCGGAGGTGGCCGGCCTGGAGCGGGAGCTGCTGCGGATGTACGCCGACCCGGCGCTCGACCACAAGCCGGAGCTGCTGTCGCACCGGGGGGGCGCGTTCTACTCGGAGGCCGCGGTCGCGCTGCTGTCGTCGCTGCTCGGCGACGGCCAGGACGTCCAGGTGGTCAACCTGCGCAACAACGGGACGCTGCCGTTCCTCGACGACGACGCGGTGATCGAGGCGCCGGCCAGGATCGGCGACGACGGCCCCGTTCCCGCGCCGGCCGCGCCGCTGGCGCCGCTGCTGCGCGGCCTCGTCGCGCACGTGTCGGCCTACGAG
The DNA here is from genome assembly GCA_036271115.1 of Trebonia sp. Classification (GTDB taxonomy): domain Bacteria; phylum Actinomycetota; class Actinomycetes; order Streptosporangiales; family Streptosporangiaceae; genus Trebonia. The sequence goes on along the minus strand of DATBBI010000427.1, from coordinate 2,713 downwards.
GAACTCGCGCTCGACGCCGCGCTGCGCGGCGGCAGGAACCGGGTGGCCGCGGCGCTGCTCGCGCACCCGCTGGTCGGGCAGTACTCGCTCGCCGAGGCGATGACCGAGCGGCTGCTCGCCGAGAACTCGCGATTCCTTTCCTGGGCCTGAGGAGTTGTCATGATGCATCGCCTCGCCGTGATGACGATCGTCACGTGCGCGGCTCTCGCCACGTCGGCTATGCCGGCCCTGGCGGCCACGCAGGCCGCGCACGCTACCGCCGAAGTCCGCGTCAACCAGGTGGGCTACACGCCGGGCGCGCAGAAGGTCGCGTACGCGATGCTGCCCGCGCCGGTGGCTGGTGTGCCGTTCACGGTCACATCCGGACCCCGTGTCGTCTACCGCGGTGTGTCAACGGATGACCTGGGCGGCTGGAACCCGGCGTACCACGCGGTGTACGAGCTTGATTTCTCGTCGCTGCGCCGACCGGGCACCTACCAGGTCCGCGCGGGGACAGCCGTCTCGCCGCCGTTCCGCGTCGCCTCAGGGCAGGCGCTGTACGGGCCGCTGGCGGGCAACGCGGTGCGCTACTTCACGTCGGAACGGGACGGCGCGGACGTGGTGAACTCGGTGCTGGACCGCCAGCCGGCCAACCTCACCGACGAACGGGCGTACGTCTACGCGGCACCGGCGTACGACAGCAACGACAACCTGCTCGGCAGCCTCACGAGGATCGGCGGGCCTGTCGACGTGTCCGGCGGCTGGTTCGACGCCGGCGGCGGCTACGAGAAATTCGGCTACACGGCCAGCTACGCGGACGCGCTGCTGCTGATGGCCGCGCGGTCGGCGTCCAGCTCAGCTCACGGTCTCCGGCAGGAGGCTGAATTCGGGCTGCAGTGGATCACCAAGCTATGGGACTCGCGGCAGCGGGTGCTGTACATGCAGGTGGGCATCGGCACCGGCAATGCGTCCAACACCATCCAGGGCGACTACAACTTCTGGTTCCTGCCGCAGCAGGAGGACCGGCTGAACGTCAACCGCGGCGGCAACCCGGGGCCGAGCGCGTACTACGTCAAGTACCGGCCGGTGTTCGAGGCCGCCGCGCCCGGCAAGCCGGTCGATCCGGACTTCGCCGGGCGCTACGCCGCCGACTTCGCGCTGGGCGCGCAGCTCGCCGGGCCGCGCCCCGGCGGATCACGGCTGCTGTCGCTGGCGCGCTCGGTTTACGCGGACGCCAAGACGACGGTCATCGGGCAGCTCCTCACCACCTACCCGCACGACTTCTACCCGGGCACCGAATGGCGCAGTGACATGTTCTGGGGTGCCGCGGAGATCGCGCTCGCGGACGAGCGGCTCGGCATCGGCGGCCGGCAGCTGCGCGCGGACCTTTCCGCCGCGGCGCGGTGGGCGGCGGCCTACATCGCCCAGGGCCACCCGGCCGGCGGCGACACGCTGAACCTGTACGACACCGGCGCGGTGGCCGAAGCAGAACTGCTGCGCGCCATGCAGCACGCCGAGTGGGCCGGCATCCAGCCGGTGATCTCGCCGCGGCTGCTGGACAGCGACATGGGCGCGCAGCTGCGCACCGGCGAGGCGGGGGCCGCCGGGGACCCGTTCGGTCTCGGCACCCAGCTCGGCGCCTCGGACGCGGCGCCGCATGCGTTCGGCCTGTGGGTGACGAACGCCCTATATCGCCAGTACGGCGGGTCGGCGCAGTACCAGGCGTTCGCGCAGCGGCAGCTCGACTTCGCTCTCGGCGGCAACGCGTGGGGGGCGTCGTTCGTCGTCGGGGCGGGCTCGGCGTACCCGCACTGCATGCAAAGCGAGATCGCGAACCTCGCCGGGTCGCTGACGGGGCACGGGAACATCCAGCTCGGCGCCGTCACGGACGGTCCGAGCAGCCCGGACAACTTCCAGGGGCTGACTACGGTGACCGGGATGCGGGCCTGCAGTTCCGGGTCGTACGGGGCGTTCAACTCGGCGACGGCGGCGTACGAGGACAACGTGGTTTCCTGGCCTTCCGTGGAGCCTGCGGACGACTACACGGCGGTGTCGCTGCTGGCCTTCGCGCTCGCGGCGCACGGGGCGCACGGGGCGGGCCGCGTTGGCTGATGCCAAGGCCGCGCTGCCGGCGGTGCTCGCTATCGACGGCGGGAACAGCAAGACCGACCTCGCGCTCGTCGCTGCGGACGGCACGCTGCTGGCCTCGATCCGCGGGCCTGGCGCCAGCCAGGAGCACCACGGCATTGACGGGGCGATGCGACGGCTCGGCGAGATGGTCCGTGAGCTGGCCGCGAAGGCGGGAGTGGCTTCCGAGGGCCCGGTCGCCAGGCACATCTCGAGCTGCCTGGCCGGCGCTGACCTGCCCGAGGAGGAGGAGCAGCTCGCGGCGGCGCTGCGGCGCCAGGGCTGGTCGCTGACCTCTGCCGTGGCCAACGACACGTTCGCCGTGCTGCGCGCCGGGCTCACCCCGTCCCCGGGCCAGCCGGCCTGGGGCGTCGCGGTCACCTGCGGCGCCGGCATCAACTGCGCGGGCCTGGCCCCGGACGGGCGGACCACCCGGTTCCTCGCGCTCGGGCGGCTCACCGGCGACTGGGGCGGCGGCTGGTACCTCGGCCAGGAGGTCATGTGGTGGGCGATGCGCGCCGAGGACGGGCGTGGCCCGGATACCGCGCTGCGCCCGGCCACGGCCGCGTACTTCGGCCTGCCGACGGTCCGCGACGTCGCCATCGGC
>DATBBI010000426.1:0-4338 GCA_036271115.1 Trebonia sp. | reverse complement strand
GCGGAGTGCGGGTGCGGGTGTGGCGTTCAGGCGCCCACGCTAGCCGTCGGCGTTAGCCGGCGGTGATGGACTTCTGGCCCGTGACGCCGCCGCTAAGCAGGTTAGAGCGCAGCGTGGGAGCGGGGATCGGCAGCGGCGTGGCAGGCTGGCCGCCGGCACCGCGCTTCTTCGGGTCGGCGGCGATCCGCAACGCGAGCGCCGGGCACATCTCCACGGCCTGCCGCGCGTCCTTCTCCAGCCACGGCGGCACCGGGATCGGCAAGATGACGGGGAAGCCGGTCTTGTCCAGGTGGATCAGCTCTGGCACCAGGTGCGCGCACAGGCCGTGCCCCTCGCACCGCACCCAGTCCACCAAGAGCTGCTTGGCGTCCGCCGCCTCCGGGCCGTCGGGAAGCGGCAGCACGCCGCGGACCGGGCGGCCACACGAAGAGTGGAAGACGTGCGCCGCCAGGTCCTCGGTGAAGACCTCGAGCGCAGAGAGCACGAATCGCGTGGTGCCATCGGGATGGGAGCAGGCGCCGCGGCCGTTGACCGTGGCCGCCGCGCGCCGGGCCACGTCGAGCGCCTCGATGCCGCCCGATCCGTCGACAATCGCCGCGAGCGCCCTGGCGATGGAGGGCAGCCCGAGCTTGCACGGACCGCATTGCCCAGCGGACTCGCCAGCCAGGTAGTTCGCGATCCTGGAGACCTCGCCGAGCGGGCAGGTGCCATCGCCGAGCGCAAGCACGATGCCCGACCCGAAGGTGCCGCCGGCCGCGGCCAGCCCCTCCCGGCCGATCGGAACCTGGTAGGCGGTCTCGGCGTCCAGCCACATGCCGTGGTAGCCGCCGACCAGCACGCCGTCACCCGCGGGCGCCTGGCAGATGTCCAGCACCGCGCCCAGCGGGATGCCGGTGGGGGCCTCCACGACGGCCGGGTTCTTCGCCGATCCGCTGACGCTGAGCAGTACCGTGCCCGGTTCCTCGGGCACGCCGACCGAGGCGAACCTCGTCGCACCGAGGAGCGCGAGTACCGATACCTGCGCGAACGTCGAAGCGTTGGAGAGCAGGGTGGGCAGGTCGTCCACGCCCCGATCGGAGGCGAGCGTCTTGCGTCCCGGAGGCACCGGCTTCTTGCCGTTGATGCCCCGGACCAGCGCGCCAGACTCCCCGGAAATGAACCGATCTGGCTGCTCGACGACCCGGACCATCCTGCGCAGCCCTGGCTCGGCCGCGATCGCCGCCTCGATCGACCGGTTCGCGAGCTCGTTGCCCGCCACGCCGATGATGATCTCCTCGGCCTCGAGGGCCTCGGCGACCAGGACCGCGCCGCTCAGGATCAGGTACGGCGACCTGATCATGAGCATCTTGTCCTTGAACGAGCCCGGTTCGCCCTCGGTCGCGTTGACCACGACGATCGTCGGCTGGCCGGTCTTCTTCGACGCGTCGACCACCGCCATGAGCTTGCGCGCGAACGGGAAGGCCGCGCCGCCCTGGCCGCGCAGGTCGACCTGCTGGGCCATCGTGATCAGCTCATCGGCCGACATGCGCGGCAGCGGGCCGAAGATCTCGGTATGCGCCTCGAGGTCAAGCCGCGTCATCCGGTCCAGGCCGGCCGTCATCCGGGCAGCCCCGATCCGCATGATCGGCGGCACGTCGAGTTCTGTCGCGGAACTCGGGTTCATCGGAGGTTGTCACCACCACGGTACGGATTGCGGGAGCCACGGTAGCCGGGCATGCCGGGCCCGGGCTCGCGGTACCTGAAGCCAGGATCGGGCTCGGGCGCGCCGCCGTCCCACGGCGGCAGGTCGTAGTTCCACTCGACGTTGCCGCCGTCACGCTCTGTCCAGTCCGCCGCGTCGCGCGGCGCTGGCCGCCGTGGCCGACGGTCGCCGTCCTGCTGGCCGCCGTTCCGGTGCCGGCCATTCGCCTGGGGCGCGCGGGGCGCCGCAGACGCCCGAGGTGCCCGGGGCGCGCGGGGGGCGCTGGGCGGTGGGGTCTCCCACTCGCCCGACGGCGCGCCCGCGCGTGGCCGGGGCCTTGGTCCGGTCGCGGCCCGGGGCATGGGGCCCGTCGCGGCGCGCGGCATCGGACCGGTCGCCGCCCGGGGCAGTGGCCCGGTTCCTGGCCGCGGCATCGGACCGGTCGCCGGCCGTGGGTGCGGGCCGCTCGCCGCTCGCGGCATCGGGCCCGTCGCCGCGCGCGGCATCGGCCCGGTGCCTGGTCCGGTCGCCGGACCCGCGGCCCGTGGCATCGGCCCGGTGGCTGGCCTCGGCCGCGGGCCCGTGGCGCCCCTGGCGCCGCCAGCCCGCGCGGCATTCCCGGCCTGCGGCGTGGGACCGGTGTTCACGCGAGGCATCGGCCCCGTGGCCGCCCGCGGCATCGGCCCTGTCGTGGCCCGCGGCAGCGCCCCTGCCGGGTACGACCCCGCCGAGTACGACGCCGCCGGATACGACCCGGCCGGATACGACCCCGTCGCGCGCGGCATCGGCCCCGTGGCCGCCCGCGGCTGCGGGCCCGTCGCCAGGCGAGGCTGCGGGCCGGTTGCCAGCCGCGGCTGCGGCCCGGTAGTGCCGCTGCGCGGGGCGCCCAGGTAGCGCGGCGGTCCCTCGTAGCCGGGCTCGTAGAGCGGCGGCCGCCCGTCGGAGCCAGGACCGGCGGCGGGCAGCGCGGCCACGGCGGTACGCGACCCCGTGGCCGGCCGCTCGTTCCAGTCGCCGACCGGGGCGGTCAGCATCGGCTGCGGCCCGGATCTGGCGTTAAGCGCCGTCTGCGAAGCGGCGGCGCGCGCCAGGCTGAGCTGGGCGAACATGGATGCCGCGCGCATCGGGCCGGACCCGGAACCCGCCGAGTCTGGCACCGGCGGCCCGCTCAGGTTCTCCTTGGGCCGCATCGAGTTGGCCAGGATCCGTACCGCCAGGCCGAGCGCGACGAACGCGACGACGAACCCGTAACTCCAGTCCACGTAGGGCTGTCCTGGCCGCCCGCCGAGCAGGCCGTGCCAGACGCCGAAGACGAACGCGACGTACGACGCGTAGTGAATCGCCCGCCAGCGCCACGCATTTCCGTTCGCGGTGAACCGCTTGCGCAGGATGCCCGTAATGACGAGTAGCAGGATGAGATCGGAGGCAATCGTCCCCAGGCCGATGTAGAAGGTGCGAAACGGTGACAGGAACGGCACGAACGCGTCGAGCATGTGCACGCGCTGCGCGAGGATCTCGGTGACGATATGGATGACCAGGAACACCAGGGCACCGAAGGACGCGGCGCGGTGCGCCGACTGCACCCAGATCCGGTGGCCTGGGTTCAGGATCATGCGGTCCGTCGCCACCAGGCCGAGCGCCACCGACCCGCAGAGCGCGATCAGCGTGAAGACGCCCGCGTAGTAGAGCATGAAGTCCTGGGTGGCCGCGTCGATGGCGTGGCCGGTACCGGTCAGCGCCAGGAACGCGATGATGACCACGACGGCGCCGACCGCGACCGAGTAGATCTTCGTCGCGTGCTCGGCGACCACCCCGCCAGTGGACGGGCGAGCGCTCTCACGGCCGCGGGGACGGCTGCGAGTCGTTGCCACGGGGTTACCTCCTCGACAGTCACTGCAAGCAATTCTGTGCGTAGTGCGTAACTCCGGCGCGTGCCCGCAACAGCGTCGGTCATCCGTAACACGAGCGGTCTGACTCTAGCAGTGCAGATAACCGTTGGAACACAAATCGATATATATCCAGCAACCTGCCAGATGCGTGGATTTCGATGCGTCACCAGCTACGCACTCCGCGCAAGGACCCCCGCGGAGCGTGCAGCAACCTTTATACCGCGATGACTAAAGCGATGCCTGTCAAATTGCGGACGAAAATGTAACAACGCAGAACCAGGCATCAATCGCGAAACCCGATCACGAGAGCTCGGCGGCGACCAGTTCCGCGATCTGAGCGGTGTTGAGCGCCGCGCCTTTGCGCAGGTTGTCGCCGCAGACGAAGAACTCGATCCCGTTCGGGTCGTCGAGGGACTCGCGGACCCGCCCGACCCACGTCGGGTCGGTGCCTACCACGTCGGCGGGCGTCGGGAACTCGCCGCGGGACGGCTCGTCGCACAGCACCACGCCGGGCGCGGCCCGCAGCGTGTCCCAGGCGGCCGCCCGGCCGACGGGCCGCGAGAAGCGGGCGTGCACCGCGACCGAGTGGGTCGTCACGACCGGCACCCGGACGCAGGTCGCGTTGACGCGCAGCGACGGCAGGCCGAGAATCTTCCGCGACTCGTTGCGGATCTTGAGCTCCTCCGAGGTCCATCCCTCGTCGCGCAGCGACCCGGCCCACGGCACCACGTTCAGTGCCAGCGGCGCGGGGAACGGGCCGAGGTCGCC
>DATBBI010000425.1:0-4385 GCA_036271115.1 Trebonia sp. | reverse complement strand
TGTACGTTCGGGAAAATCGTGAAGTTCCTGCACCGCGTACCAGCCCAGCTCGTGCCCTTCGGCGGAGTCCACGGTGAACGCGGCGTCCTCGTCCCCCGCGTCGGCGGCGCCGATCGCGGCCGCGGCGGCGGCCACGTCCGGCCCCGCTCCGGCGGCGTCGACGTGGCCGGACACTAGCGCCGCGAGCGGCACCGGGACGCCGAGCACCACCGTGGCGGGCTCGTCGTCGTACGCGTTCCAGCGGACCTCGCCATCAGGGACGTCCGCCGCAAGGACCACGCGGCGCTGCGGCGCGCGCGGGTCGTCGGCCAGCAGGCGCAGCGACTGCCTGGCGGCTTCGAGCATCGCGACGTACTCGAGTTCCTCGTCGTCGCCGATCGCGTAGGCCTCGCGGAGCGCCGGGGTGACCGCGAAAGCGCGGACCGGCGGCGGCCCGGCCTCACCTTTCGCCAGGAGGTCGGCCAGCGCCGGCAGCGTCGAGGGCAGGTATACCCGCATGGGGCCTCATCGTAGCGACTTGGCGCGGTGGCCGCGGGTCTCCGACGGCGGCGGTCACCAGGGCGACGGCTTCCGTGACCGGCACGTGCTCCCACAGCCGGACCACGGTCCAGCCCGCCTGCGACAGGGCGGCGTCGGCCGCGCGGTCGCGCTCCACGTTCCTGGCCAGCTTGGGCGACCAGTACCACTCGTTGTTCTTCGGCCGGGAGCCGTGGTCGGGGCAGGCGTGCCAGAAGCAGCCGTCGATGAACACCGCCACCTTGCGCGCGGTGAACGCGATGTCCGGCCGCACGCGCCTGGCGGGCAGGTCGAGCCGGAAATCCTTGCGGTAGCGGTATCCGAGCGCGTGCAACGCGCTGCGCAGTGCCAGCTCAGGCTTCGTATCGGTGCGACGGTTCGCCTTCATGTTCGCCGAACGGCCCGGGCTTCCTGGCAGTGGGTACGGCTTCGCTGCCTTCTCCGCCACGTGGCAAAGCCTAGCGATTGGCAAATAGCTCCGTCAGCCGCTGCTGGGTAAGCGCCGGCTCGGTGTGGTGCACGCCGGTCATTCCGCAGCCGATGGCGGCCTTGACGTTGGCCTCGACGTCGTCCACGAAAACGCAGTGCTCAGGCTCGAGGTCGAGCAGCGCGGCGGCGTGCCGGAAGATGCGCGGCTCTGGCTTGCGCATGCCGACCTCGCCGGAGATCACCACGGCGTCGAACAGTTCGGGAAAGTCATGCCGCGGGTACCCGGTCGGTCCCCACGAGTTGGACAGCAGCGCGGTGCGCACGCCCTTGCTGCGCAGGTCGCGGAGCAGCTCGTACATGGCGGGAAGCGGCACGCCCGCCGACAGCATCCTGGTGAGCAGTCCCTCGGCGAGCACCGGCCCGCCGTTCGTCGTGACGAGGAGGCCGGCGAGCATCCGCTCGAAGTCCGCGACGGTGCACTCGCCTCGTTCCAGCTCGTGCACCGGGTTGACGGCGTGATCTCCGTCGGCGCCGTTGCCCGCGTACGCCTCTGTCAGCCACGGGCCGACGACCGCCACGTAACGGTCCCAGTCGATCTGGTCGGCGGCGATCCACGCCCGGACCGTCTTGACCATCGGCTGGGTGAGCACGCCGCCCCAGTCGATGACGACAGCGCGCAGATCGGACACGTCCCGATGATAGGCGGACTGCCCGCGTGAACTGGCATCCTTTTTAGCAGCGGCTGACATCCCCGATTCGACTGGTCCTCGAATGTCGGTGGGCGCGTGTACAACTGGTGGCAATTAGTTGCCATCCCCCGCTCGCAGCTCCCGGGGGAGACCCATGCCCACTTCGCAAGCCGACGACCTATCGGCGATCCGCCTGCTCGAACTGGCCGACCTCGGGCCGCCGTTCGACGACGATCCGGCGGCGGCGGGCAGAGCCGCCGCCGACGCGGTAGCCGCGCGAGACCACCCATCGGGTCCGGGTACCGCTGCGCTGGCCCCGAGACAGAACGCCGCGGTAGCCCCAGGCCTCGATGCCGACGGCGACTGGGCGCGGCAGTTCGCCAGGCTGCTGACCGAGGCGCTGTCCGGCGCCCGGCCGGTGCGCCAGATCCTGCCCTGCACATCCGAACGGGCTCGTATTCAACTGCACGCGCTCATGCCGCTGTTCAGCGGCGGGCAGCGGCCGCGGCTGCTGCGCGTGATCGCCACCAGGCCCGCGCGGGACGTGATCGAGATGACCGTGATCGCCGGACTCGGCGCCAGGACCCGCGCGCTCGCCGTGCGGCTTCAGCGGGCCGATCCGGCGGAACGGCCGCCCGCGTGGCTCACGCCAGCCGATCCCGCCGGGCAGCGCCAGGTTTCAGCGCTGCCGGCGCGGCCGACCGCCCCTCGCTGGCTATGCACCGATATTGAGGCGGCCTAGCCGCGGTGGCGCGGGATCAGGCGTTGCGCGGGTCGCCGTGGCAGCGCTTGAACTTCCGGCCCGACCCGCAGGGGCACAGGTCGTTGCGGCCGACGTTGGCGTACGGGTTGGCGGTCGAGTCACCGCGGCGCTCGACACCGCCGCCCTCCGACGGGGCCGAATACTGCAGCTGGCGCGGCCGGCGCGGTTCGAGGCCCGCGGGGACCGGCCCCTGGGACCCTGGCCCCTGAGACACGGGCCCCTGAGACACGGAGCCCTGCGGCGCCGCGCCACCCGCGGCCGCCGCGTGCGCGCCGCCGCCGCTCTGCGTTGCGGCCTGACCGCGCCCGGCCGCCGTCGCGTGACCTCGCCCGTCGCCTGCGGCGTGCCGGCCCCTGCCCTGGCGGGCGCCTCTGCCTGCCTGGCGGCCGCCGCCCTGTCCCGGGCCGCCCTGTCCCGGACCGCCCTGTACTGGCCCGGCCTGCCCTGGCCCGTTCTGGCCCGGCCCGCTCTGCTGGGCCGCCGGGCGGCCCGCATGCCTGGCGCCGCCCTGCGCCCCGGCGCCCTGCCCGCCCCGTCCGGCGACCGCCTGCCCGGCGGGTGCGCCCGACCCCGCAGGCGGCGCCGGCTCCGGCGGCGCGGGCTGCACGGCGGCCACAGGCGGCGCCGCGCTCGCGACTCCAGGCGCCGCGCCGGACACCTCCTCCACGATCGGGTTCTCCTGGACCTCGAACTGCAGGTTGAACAGGTTCCCGACCGACTCCTCCTTGATGCCGTCCATCATCGAGTTGAACATGTCGAAGCCCTCCCGCTGGTACTCGACCAGCGGGTCGCGCTGCGCCATCGCGCGCAGGCCGATGCCCTCGCGGAGGTAGTCCATCTCGTACAGGTGCTCGCGCCACTTGCGGTCGAGGACCGACAGCACGACCCGGCGCTCGATCTCCCGCATCAGGTCCGGCGTCAGCTCCTGCTCGCGCCGGTCGTAGGCGGCGTGCGCGTCCTCGGTGACCATCTCCGTGATCAGGTCGGCGGTGATATTGGCCTTGTCCCCGCCGGCCTCCTCGATCACCTCGTCGATTCGCAGCGTGATCGGGTACAGCTGCTTGAACGCTCGCCAGAGCTTCTCCAGGTCCCATTCCTCCGGGTACCCGTCGCTGGTCGCCCCCGCCACGTACGACGCGACCACCTCGTCGATCATCGAGCGGATCTGCTCGTGCAGGTCGGCGCCCTCCAGCACCCGGCGCCGCTCGCCGTAGATGACCTTGCGCTGCCTGTTGAGCACGTCGTCGTACTTCAGGACGTCCTTGCGGATCTCGAAGTTCTGCTGCTCGACCTGGGTCTGCGCGGACCTGATCGCGCGGGATACCACCTTGTTCTCGACGGGCACGTCCGCCGGGATGCTCAGCCGGTCCATGATCGCCGCGACCCGGTCGGAGTTGAACATCCGCATCAGGTCGTCTTGCAGCGACAGGTAGAACCGCGACAAGCCCGGGTCGCCCTGGCGGCCCGACCGGCCGCGGAGCTGGTTGTCGATCCGCCGCGACTCGTGCCGTTCGGTGCCGAGGACGTACAGCCCGCCGGCGTCCACCACCTGCGTGTGCTCGGCGGCCACCGCGGCCTTGGCCTTGGCCACCGCCTCCGGCCAGGCGGCCTCGTAGTCCTCAGGGGTGTCGACCGGCGACAGCCCGCGCTGGTGCAGCTCGACGTCCGCGATGAACTCCGGGTTGCCGCCGAGCATGATGTCGGTGCCGCGGCCGGCCATGTTGGTCGCGACCGTGACCGCGCCCAGCCGCCCGGACTGGGCGACGATCATGGCCTCCTGCTCGTGGTACTTCGCGTTCAGCACGTGGTGCGGGATGCCGCGCCGCTTGAGCCGGGCCGACACGATCTCGGACTTCTCGACGCTCACCGTGCCGACCAGCACCGGCTGGCCGGCCTCGTGCCGATCGGCGATGTCCTCCACGACGGCATCGAACTTCGAGTCCGCCGTCTGGTAGATGACGTCGGTCTCGTCGGCGCGGATCATCGGC
>DATBBI010000424.1:0-18692 GCA_036271115.1 Trebonia sp. | reverse complement strand
TGCCCGAGTCCTTGAGGTCGATGTTGAACCGCAGCTCACCGAACGTGCCGAGCAGGTCCTCGATCAGCGGGATCGGCTCAGATCCGGCGATCCTCGCCTCGGACACCTGCTTGTAGGCCATCCTGGCGACCTGGCCAGTGCGGTCGGTGATCCGGTCCAGCGTCGCGTCGTGGAACGAGAGCAGCGCGCCGTCGGATGTGGAGCGCGCGTCGGTTTCCAGGTACGCGTAGCCGAGTTTGACCGCGTACTCGAAGGCGGGCCAGGAGTTCTCCGGGTGGTGCGCCGACCCGCCCCGGTGCGCGAACGCCGCCGGGCGCGGATGGTCCAGGTATCGTATCGCCACGCTGCTGATTATCCCTTGCAATGTCTCCGGTCTGGTAAACATCGCATGTCAGCCACCCAATAACCGGGTAGCCGGTTGGCGTTATCCGTTCGGGTGCCACTCGCGGCGGCGGGTTTCCGCCATGGCGATGGCGGCGGCGACCGCGACGTTCAGCGAGCCGACGCGGCCGGTCTGCGGGATGTAGGCGACCGCGTGCACCGCGGCGAGCAACGCAGGGGAGCAGCCGTGGTCCTCGTTGCCGATCGCCAGGCAGACGTCGCCGTCGAGCGGCGCCTCGGCGACAGGAATCGCCCCGGAGGCGAGTTCAACCGCCACGACGCGATATCCCTCTTCCGCCGCTTCCTTCGCCGCGGCGGCCGGGCTCGGCTCCCGGTAGGCCTCGACGAACCGGTCGGTGCCCAGCGCGGTCCTGCCGACTGCCGGCATCGTGAGGTCCGGGGTGTTGCCGCACAGCCAGACGGCTTCGGCGCCGAAGGCGGCGGCGGTGCGGACGATCGAGCCGACGTTGAAAGGCTGGCTCACCGAGTCGAGCAGCAGCGCGAGCCGGCCTTCGGTGCGCCGCCGCCAGTCGCGGTTCAGCCGCTTCACGTCGGTCGGGCGCAGCTGGCGGGGCGGGCCGCTGTGCGGTATGGCTGTCATCGGGAGTCACCACGCGTACGTTCGGGATAAATGGAAGAGACCTGGAGCAGACGGTATCCGCTCCGCGCGGCGAGTCGCGTCACAGACCAGCCTTCCTGCTCCAGCCAGGCGTGCAGCGAGTCGGCGCCGAGGTTGCGGCCCATCACGAGGGACGCGCCGGCGCCGGGTGCGAGCCGGGAGAGCCAGCCGCGGAGCAGGTCGTGCAGCGGGGCCTTGCCGATCCGGACCGGCGGGTTGGACCAGATCCCGGCGAAGCGCCCGGGGATGGCCGGGTCGCCGGGCGCCGCGGTGCGGACGTTGCGCAGGCCGGCCGCCTCGGCGTTGCGCGCGCACAGGCCGAGCGCCCGCTCGTTGACGTCGACCGCCCACACCGTGGCTCCAGGCGAGCGGGCGGCCAGCACGCAGGCGATGGGGCCGTAGCCGCAGCCGAGGTCCAGCAGGTCGCCGTCCGGCGGCGGCGCGGGGGAGCGCTCGAGCAGCAGCCGGGTACCGGGGTCGAGGCGGCCGGGGGAGAACACCCCGGAGTCGGTGGCCAGCTCGAGGTAGACGTCCGGCAGTACGACGCGGACTAGGCCCCGGCGGTGCGCGGCCTTGGGCTGGGGCTCGAAGTAATGCTGTGAGGTCACCGGCTCACGGGCTCGACGGCAGGCGCCGCGGCGAGCGCCGGGTTGATGAACTTGCGGGTGGCCCAGCGCTCCACGATGAACGTCATGATCGGGACCGTGCCGGCCAGCAGCAGGATGACGGTCTGCCCGTTGGTCAGCGCCAGCTTGCGCGACAGTATCCAGGCGCAGACCAGGTAGATGATGTACAGGATGCCGTGCAGGACGCCGACGTCGTTGGCGACCGCGGGGTGCCCGGCGATCTGCAGCGGGATCCCGACGAAGCACAGCACTATCAGCACCACGCCGGTTATGTATGCCATCACCCGGTAGCGCAGCACGGCCGCGTGCATCTCGGGCGCCTCCTTGCTTTGTGCTCTCTTGCCTTGCTTTACTCGTCGCCTGGTGCTTAACACTTGTCGTCTTGTGCCGCTTACCTGAACCCGTTGCGCTTGCCGTGGGTGCCCTTGACCTCTTCGTTCAGCCGGGCGAGGTAGGCGTTGTACTTGGCCAGCTCGGCGTCGTACGCGTCGTCGGCGGGCTGCTGGACCTGCCTGGTGCCGAGACCGGCCGGCAGGCTCTGCGCCGCGCTGATCGCCTCGGCGCTCTCGGGACCCTCGCCGCCGGCGCGCCTGATCCGGAACTCGTCCCTGATCGTCTTGGCCCAGAACACGATGGCGAAGCCGGCGAACAGCGGCCACTCGAACGTGTAGGCCCAGCTCAGGCCATTCCCGGACAGCGCGCGGTGCAGTTGCCAGTCACCCAGCCAGAGCATGCCCCAGACCGACAGGACCATCAGCACGTGCCAGCCAAGCCAGCGCGGCGTGATGAGGAACCGCCACACGGGGGCGGCGCCCTGGACAGCGGGGCCTGGCGTTTCCATGCTAATGAGCGTATCGCTTCGCCAGCCGGCTCGTGGTCGCCACCAGCCGCCGATGTGCCAAGGTGATGTCATGCGCAAGTACGTAATCATGGGCGTGCAAGGAAGCGGGAAGGGTACCCAGAGCGAGATGCTCGCGACGGACCTGGACCTGGTGCATATCAGCGTGGGCGACATCTTCCGGTGGAATGTGTTGAACCACACCAAGATGGGCGCGCAGGTCCAGCGGATCATCAACGGCGGGGAGCTCGTCGGGGACGACGTGGCGGAGTCCGTCGTGGAGCACCGGCTGGCCGAGCACGACTGGAACTACGGATTCCTCATCGACGGCTTCCCGCGCAGCGCGCGGCAGGCCGAGTTCTTCATGGAGAGCTACGACATCGACGCGGTGATCTACCTCGACCTGCCGGACAGCGAGGTGCGCCGCCGGGTGCTGAACCGGCGGCTGTGCGCCGGGTGCGGCATGGACTACAACCTGATCGGCGACAGCCCGCGCGAGCCAGGGCGCTGCGATTCGTGCGGCGGGGAGCTGATGACCAGGGACGACGACACGGAGGAGGCGCTCGCCGTGCGGCTGCGCGAGTACCACGAGAAGACCAACCCGGTGCTCGAGTTGTTCCGCCGCAAGGAGCTCGTGATCACGGTCGACGCCCGGGCTGATCGTGATGCTGTGCAGCAGGAGATCAGGTCCAAGCTGGGGCTGCCGCCGTGGGTTCCGCACGAGGCGGGGAACGGCGGACCGGAGGAGGCCGGTGGACGCTGACATCGTCATCTTCGGTGGGCACGCGCACCCGGAACTGGCGGACGAGATCTGCACGGATCTCGGCGTGCCGCGCAGCCCGGTGCACACCACCCGGTTCGCCAACGACTGCCTCCAGGTGCAGTTGCAGGCGAACTGCCGGGAACGTGACGTGTACCTGATCCAGCCGCTGGTGCCGCCGGTGCAGGAGAATCTGGTCGAGCTGCTGCTGATGGCCGATGCTGCCAGGGGCGCCTCGGCCGCCCGGGTGACGGCGGTGATGTCGCACTACGCGTACGCTCGTTCGGATAAGAAGGATGCCCCGCGCATCTCGATCGGTGGCCGGCTCGTCGCGGACCTGCTCGTCACCGCTGGCGTCAACCGGGTGCTCACGCTCACCCTGCACTCGCCGGAGGTGCACGGGTTCTTCTCTGTCCCGGTGGATCACCTGCACGCGCTGCGGGAACTCGCCGCCCACTTCAGGCAGCGCGACCTGTCCCGCACCGTGGTGGTGTCGCCCGACCTGGGCTACGCCAAGAGCGCGGCCGCCTTCGCCCGGCGGCTTGGGCTGCCGGTCGCGGCTGGCGCGAAGGAGCGGCTTAGCGACGACAAGGTCTCGATCTCCGCCATCATCGGCGACGTGGCGGACCGGGACGTGATCATCGTGGACGACGAGATCGCCCGGGGCACGACCGTGCTGGAGCTGATGTCCGTGCTGCGGCGGCAGGAGGTCAGGTCGATCTGCGTGGCGTGCACGCACGGGCTGTTCGCCGACGGCGCGCTGGAGAAGCTGGCCGCCGCCGAGGATGTCATCGAGATCGTCAGCACGAACTCGGTGCCGATGCCGGGGCCGCACCCGAAGCTCACCGTGCTGTCGGTGGCGCCGGCGCTGGCCGAGGCCATCCGCCGGACGCACGACGGCGAGTCCGTGAGCGTGCTGTTCGAGCAGTAGCCCCGGCGCGGAGGCGCAGGCTGGTCGTCAGCCTGCACCTCCGCGGAACCTAGGCCTGGGCTTGAGCCCGAGCCTCGGCCTCAGCCGAAGCGGTTCGGGCCGGGGGTGCCCTCGAGCAGCGTCAGGACCAGCAGCCAGATCCCGCCGATGAACGGCACGAACGCGATGAAGTACCAGAACCCGGACTTGTCCTGGTCGTGCAGGCGGCGAACGGTCAGCGAGATGCCGATCAGGAACGCGGCGATTCCGGCGACCACGTAGAGCAGGTAGGCGATGGCCGGAACGTGGATCGCGGTAAAGATCAGGGCGAGAATCACCACGGCGATCCAGGCGACCACGTCGAACGCGACGAACCACCAGTACGCGGACCGCGACGCGCGGCCCTCATAGGTGAACGCGTTGCGGATCCCCAGTTCGACCGCCTCGCGGAAGCCCACCGGGCCGCCCTGCAAGTAGCCCTGGGCGCCCGCTGGCGCGTAGCCGCCCTGCGGCGCGTACCCGGGCTGCTGCCCGTAGCCGCCCTGCTGGCCGTAGCCAGCCTGGGGAGCGTAACCGGTCTGCGGCGGGTAGCCGCCGCCCTGGGGCGTGAAGCTGGGCTGCTGGCCGTAGCCGCCGCCCTGCTGGGGCTGGCCATAGCCGCCGCCCTGCTGGGGCTGGCCATAGCCGCCGCCTTGCTGGGGCTGGCCCTGCTGGCCGTAGCCGCCGCCCTGGCCGTAGCCGCCGCCCTGCTGGGGCTGGCCGTAGCCGCCGCCCTGCTGGGGCTGGCCCTGCTGGCCGTAGCCGCCGCCCTGGCCGGAGCCACCGCCGCTCTGGTCGTAACCGCCCTGGCCGTAGCCGCCCTGGGAGGAACTGGACTGACCGTAACCGTTCTGGCCGGCGCCCCCGCCTTGGTTCCACGGGTCCTGGCTGGCTCCCCCGCCTCGGTTCCACGGATCCTGGCTGGCGCCCCCATCTTGGGCCCACGGATCCTGGCCTGGACCATACGGGCTCTGGGGTGTACTCACGTCTTACCTCCGAATCCCCGTTCGGGGTTCATGTGCGAACGGAGCGATTTTCCAGCGGTTTGCCGAGTGCGCGCAGCCAAATGCCGTCATTGGTGCGGATAAATACCTTAATTGGTACCTGTGGGACGCGCGGGACAACCAGTGCGATGGTGATCGCGCCCAGGACCGCGGCGCCGGCCCTGCCCGTTCTCGGCGGCGGCGACTCGCCTACCATACCGATCTGGAAGCTGGAAGAAATGGGGACGCGATGAGCGACGACCTCTGGCACCGCCCGCTGAAGCATATCCGCGGCGGGGCGCTGGGCGGCGATACCGGCCAGACGACCGGGATGACCCGCTGGGAGGCGATCTCGGGCAAGACCGCCGGCGCGGAGAAGCTGTGGATGGGGCAGACGCACGTTGCCGCGGGCGTCAAGTCCGGCGACCACCACCATGGCGAGGCGGAGACGGCGATCTACGTCGTCTCCGGGACTCCGGCGTTCGTGTTCGCCGAGGGTGACAAGGAAGTGCGGCTGGAAACCCAGCCGGGCGACTACATCTTCGTCCCGCCGTACGTGCCGCACCGCGAGGAGAACCCGGGCGCGGAGGAGGCTGTGGTCGTGATCGCCCGCAGCAGCCAGGAAGGGATCGTCGTCAACCTGGAAAGCCTCTGGCCGGACACCCCGCCGGGCAGGTGACCGTCCGTGCCGGCCCTCGTGTCCGTTAATGTCGGACTGCCGAAGGATGTCCCGTGGCAGGGCAAGACGGTGCACACCGGCATCTGGAAGCAGCCGGTGACCGGGCCGGTGATGGTACGGCGGCTGAATATCGACGGGGACGGGCAGGGAGATCTGGCCGGGCACGGCGGTGAGCAGCGTGCGGTGTTCGTCTACCAGCTCGATTCGTACCGGCACTGGGAGCGGCATTTCGGGCGCGACGACTTCGTGTACGGGATGTTCGGGGAGAACCTGACCGTCGACGGGCTGCCCGATGACGAGGTGTGCATCGGCGACCGCTACCGGATCGGCGAGGCGGAGTTCGAGGTCACGCAGCCGCGGGTGACCTGTTACCGGGTGGGGATGCGGGTGGGCGAGCCGCAGCTGCCGGCGCTGCTGGTGTCTCATCACCGGCCTGGGTTCTACATGCGGGTGATCACCGAGGGACGCATCGCGGCCGGCGATGAGATCGTCAAGACCAGCACCGGGCCGGAGGAGCTGTCGGTGGCGGACACCGACGCGCTGCTGTACCTGCCCGGCCCGGACACCGGCAAGCTGCACGCCGCGCTGCGGATCCCGGCGCTCAGCCCGGGCTGGCAGGGCTCGTTCCGGGACATGCTCGCCGCTCCGGCTCCGGAACCGGGGCCTGCCTGGCCGGGGTTCAGGGAACTGCGGGTCACCGAGATCGTGCACGAGGACGCGGCGGTGTGCTCGGTCTACCTGGCCGCCGGCGACGCCACCGCGCTGCCGGCCGCGCGGGCCGGGCAGTACCTGACGCTGCGGGTCACCGGCGCCGCCCAGCCGGCCCCGGTGCGCTCCTATTCGCTGTCGTCGGCGCCGGACGCCGACACGTACCGGATCAGCGTCAAACGAGAGCCGCACGGCGTGGCCAGCGGCTGGCTGCACCAGCACCTGCAGGCCGGCGCGCTGCTGGAGGCGGCCGCGCCGCGCGGCGAGTTCACCCTCGACGACGGCACCGGCCCGGTGCTGCTGATCTCCGCCGGCATCGGGGTCACGCCGGTGCTGTCCATGCTGTACCAGCTCGCCGCCGCCGGCGGGGAACGCGAGGTGTGGTGGCTGTACGGGGCGCGCGGACCGGACGAGCACCCGTTCGCCATGGAGGCGCACAACCTGCTCCAGTCGCTGCCGGACGCCCGCGAGCACATCTTCTACAGCGCGGCCACGCCGGCCGAACGGCACCGCGCGCACGCCGCCTCCGGCCGGATCACCAGGGAGGGGCTCGCCAGGATGCGCATCCCGGCGGCCGAGGCCTCCGCGTACATCTGCGGCCCGGCCGGGTTCATGACCGGGATGCGGGACGCGCTGACCGCGCTCGGCACCGGCCAGGCGCGGATCTTCACCGAGCTGTTCGGCGCGCTGGACGCCATCAACCCCGGGCTCACCGCGCAGCACCGCCCGCCGCCGCACCAGCCGCCGGGGCCGGCGGGCACCGGACCGCAGGTCACCTTCGCCCGCAGCGGCATCGCCACCGCGTTCGGTGACGCCTGGGGCAGCGTGCTCGACCTCGCCGACGCCTGCGACGTGCCCACCCGGTGGAGCTGCCGCACCGGCGTCTGCCACACCTGCGTCACGCCCCTGCTGTCCGGCGGCATCACCTACGCCCCCGACCCGCTCGAACCCCCGCCCGACGGGCAGATCCTCATCTGCTGCGCCCAGCCCGCCACTGACCTCGTCCTGGACATGTAGCCCGGCCGGCTTCACCGTGCGAGCGTCCGCCATGCTCGCCCGCGGCTCCGGTGACATACTCGCGAGGTGACCGATATCGAGCAAAAGCCCACACGCATCGAGGTGTCGCGCCTGATCGCCGCGCCGCCCGGCGAGGTCTTCGCTGTTCTCCGAGATCCACGCGGTCACGTCGACATCGATGCCTCCGGCATGCTCATGGACGCCACCGGTGAGCCAGTCAGTGCTGTCGGGGACCGGTTCACGGTCCACATGGACCGCCGGGCACTGGGTGACCTGCCGTGGGAAGGCTATGACGTCGAGGTTGTCATCACAGTGTTCGTGCCAGACCGCGAGATTGCCTGGACCATCGAGGGACGGATGAAGCCCCCGCTGCGGCACGTCTATGGCTACCGGCTAGAGCCTGCAGAAACGGGGGTCCTGGTGACGTCCTATTACGACTGGTCAGAGCTCGACCCGAGCTGGCAGAGCGCGTCGGGGGCGTTTCCGGTGGTGCCCGAGAGCGCTCTCAAGGCGACGCTAGGGATCCTAGACAGAACCGTCCGCCGCCGCCGCGTCGCCCAGCCTTAATTAGTTCCGTGTCAGGGAATCGCTAGTCCGCCCGGCAGGCGATTGAGCGCTCGCTTGATCCGCGGGTATGTTGGCGCGGTGGTACCTGAGGTCTACCGGGAGCTTTTCACGGCGATCGCCGCGACCGCAGGCTCGCTGACCGGCCTGCTGTTCGTCGCGTTGTCCGTAACGAACCGGGCCCGGGCCGCCGGCCCTTCCGACATTCAGCAGGTCCGGGCAGCCGCGGCTTTGCTGGCATCCTGGCCAGCCAGGCCACGCCGCCGCAGCAACGTCAGCAACTGGGGCTGGTCGTCGTGCTCCTGCTGATCTTCGGCACCGAGTTGATCTGCGGCATTGCCGTGCTCGCCAACCCGCGCCTCAGCACGGCCGTGCAAATAATGTGCTACGCCCTGATCGGGTCGGTGCTCGCCGGAGTCGCGCGAGCCGGGGAGCTCGTCGGGGAAAGGGACACGGGCATCTGGGCCTCGCTCTCCGTGCTGACCGGCCGTACGCGAGACCTGGACGACGGGCCTGACTGACCCAGCTGCCAGGCGATCGGTAATTCCTACTTGACCGATCGCTTTTATGTATTTTAGCCTGACAGGACCGGATGGCGCGGCCGAGCCATCCCGGTCCGCACCGCCGCCGCGCGCACTGTAGCCGCGGCGCACGCTATCGCGGTCTTGCCCTGTCCGCCTGTCCCGTCAGCCTCTCCGTCGCGCCGCGACGGTGGCCGACCCCGCACGTACGCCCGCGTACGTCCCACCACGGGAGCAGTCCAATGTCGTTTCGTCGCCTCCGCTCGCGCGGTCCTTTCCGGTCGCGCCTGACTTACCGCAGCGCGGCGGCGGTCGCCGCCGCTGTCGTCGCGATCTCGGCACTGGCCGCCTGCGGCAGCGCCTCCGGCGGATCCTCGGGTTCCGGCTCATCCGCCGGCGGCGCTGGCGCCAGCGGCACGCTGAACTGGGAGTGGCAGCTCCCCACCTCCTGGGACCCCGTCACGTCGAGCGCCGGCTGGGACATGCACGTCCTCGGGCTCGTGTACGCGTCGCTCACCACCCTCGACGCCGCCGGGGATGTCGGGCCTGGCCTGGCGTCGTCGTGGACGTATGCGGCCGACGGCAAGAGCGTCACCTTCCAGCTCCGCCCGGGCCTGACGTTCTCCGACGGGACGCCGCTGAACGCGCAGGCGGTCAAAGAGAACATCGACCGCGGTCAGACCCAGGGCAACTCGACCGTATCGTCCGAGCTGTCGGTCGTCTCCAAGGTCGTGGTCAACAGCCCGACGAGCTTCACGCTCGACCTGACTCAGGTCGATTACCAGGTGCCCGACCTGCTCGCGGGCAAGGACGGAATGATGGTCAGCCCGGCGGCCTTCAAGCACGTCAGCTCCATCCCCACCCAGCCGGTGGGCGCCGGCCCGTTCAAGCTGACCAGTTACGTTCCCGACTCGCACGCGGACCTGGCGCGGAACCCCGGCTACTGGGACGCCAGCCAGATCCACATCCAGAACTTCACCGTGCAGGACATCACCCAGCCCGAGCAGATCCTGGCCGCGCTGCAGTCGGGCCAGGTCAACGTGGCCTACATCGCGGGCAACCAGGTCGCGTCGGCGAAGGCGGCCGGGTTCAAAATCGCCGTGATCCCGTCCGAGGTCGTCAACGAGCTCGACATCCAGACGGCGACCGCCCCGTTCAACAACCCGAACGTGGTGAAGGCGATCAATTACGCGATCAACCGGCAGGCGATCCTCCAGGTCCAGGCGGCCGGCTACGGGTCGGTGGCCTACCAGCCGTTCCCGAAGGGATTCGTCGGGTACAGCGACAAGCTCGCCAACCTGTACCCGTACAACCCCGCTCTCGCCAAGCAGCTGCTCGCGCAGGCGGGGTACCCGCACGGCCTCAAGATCACCCTGAGCACGACCAGCACGACGAACTCGCTCGCCGAGCAGATTCAGGGCCAGCTCGCCGCGGCCGGCATCACGGCCACGATCAACGACATCCCGTCGGACACCGAGACGCAGCAGCTCTACCTCAACAAGAGCATCCCGCTCGCGGTGGACGGGACGGCGGGCCGGATGTCCCCGGTGGAGATGCTCGACGTCCTGTACAGCCAGCAGGGCCTGATGAACGTGAACGGCAAGACGGCGACCACCCCGGCCGACGTCAGCGCGGCGCTGGCCAAGGCGCTCACCGTCCCGCTGGACTCCCCGGATTACCCCAGCACGCTCCAGAACGCCGTGGAGGTCTCCGTCGTGAACGAGCCGACCCACATCTGGCTGTACACCAACCCGCGCATCCTCGCCTACAGCTCGTCGGTGACCGGCATTCCGCAGGACCTGGTGCAGCAGCGCTGGGAAGGCGTCCGGGTGGCGGGCTGACCCGATGGCAGTCGCGGAACTGACAACCGCCGGCGGCGCCCTCGCGGCGCCCCGGCGGCGCCGGACACGGGCCGCCGCGTCACGGATCGCCGGCGGCCTCGCGGTGCTGATCACGATCCTGCTGCTCAGCTCGTTCATCACCTACAGCCTCGGCGCGCTGTCCAACAGCAACCCCGCCGCCACGATCCTGGGCCAGGACGCGGCGACGCCGGCCGCGGTGGCGCACCTGGATCACGTGCTCGGCCTGGACAAGCCGCTGCCCGTCCAGTACGGGAACTGGCTGTCCCAGGCCGTGCGCGGCAACCTCGGGGTCTCCTACTTCACCCAGATACCGGTGTCGCAGAGCATCGCCCAGCGGCTGCCTGTCGACCTCTCGATCGCCATCGGCGCGATCATCCTGGCGGTCCTCATCGGCGGTACCGCCGGGACGGTCGCCGCGGTCCGCCGGGGCGGCTGGGCCGACCGCGGGGTCACGCTCGCGTGCTCGGCCGTGTCGACGCTGCCGGCCTTCGTGGTCGGGATCATCCTGGTTGTCGCGTTTGCGGTGGGCGCGCACGTGCTGCCGGCCAACGGGTACACGGGCCCGAGCGCGGGGATCGGCCCGTGGCTCGCGCACATCCTCCTGCCGAGCCTGGCGCTGGCCCTGCCGGTCGCCGCGGATGTCGCCAGGCAGCTGCGGACGTCGCTGGTCTCCGTGCTGGAGCAGAACTACATCACCGGCGCCCGGGTCCGGGGCCTGCCGTACCGCAGGATCCTGATCAGGCACGCGCTGCGCAACGCGGCCGGCCCGGCGCTCACCATCCTCGGCAACGACTTCCCGCTCATGCTCGCGGGCGCGGTGGCCGCCGAGGCGGTCTTCTCGCTGCCCGGGCTCGGCCAGCTGCTGCTCGAATCCGCGCAGACCAGGGACATCCCCGTGGTCCAGGGCGTGCTGCTCGTGGTGAGCACGTTCGTGATCGTGATCAACCTCCTGGTGAACACGGCGCTCGGCCTGCTGTACCGGTCGGCCGACGGGGTGGGCGTATGACGCGCGTGACCAGGCGCACGCCCGGCAGCTCAGTGCTGCGGCTGCCCTCCGCCAGGATCGCGGTCGCGATCCTGGCCGTCATCGTGTTCCTGGCGATCTTCGGGTCCACGCTGGCGCCGCAGAGCCCGCTCGCCATCGACGCGGGCGCCCTGTACAGGGGACCGAGCCCGCACCACCTGCTAGGCACCGACTACCTCGGCAGGGATGTGCTCAGCAGGCTGATGGCAGGCACCCGGCTGTCCGTGCTGACCGCCTTCGAGGCGGTCGGCATCGGGCTGGTCATCGGCGCGCCGCTCGGCGTCGCCACGGTCTTCCTCGGCAGGTGGTTCGACTTCAGCGCCAACCGGGTCGCCGACGCGCTGATGACGCTGCCGTCGATCTTCTTCGCCGTGGCGGTCACCGCCGCGCTCGGCAACGGCCTGGTGCAGGCCATGCTGCCGGTTGGCATCCTGCTTGCCCCGGTGTTCTTCCGGGTCTCCAGGGCGGCCACCCTCGAGTTCAGCCGCGCCCAGTACGTGGAGGCCGCCGAG
The DNA here is from genome assembly GCA_036271115.1 of Trebonia sp. GTDB lineage: Bacteria > Actinomycetota > Actinomycetes > Streptosporangiales > Streptosporangiaceae > Trebonia. The sequence continues at coordinate 6,649 of DATBBI010000424.1, read as the reverse complement.
CTGCTCGGCGGGTCGAAGCTGCACGTGATCCGGGTGCACGTGCTGCGCAAGGTGCTGCCGACCATCGCCGTGACCACGGCGACGGCGGCCGCCGGCGCGCTGCTCGCGGTGTCGTTCCTGACCTTCCTCGGCATCGGGGTGCAGCCGCCAACCCCGACGTGGGGCGGCGTGCTCTCGTCCGATCTCGACTACCTGAACCTGGCGCCGTGGGCGCCGTTCATCCCCGGTGCGCTGATCGCGATCACGGTCGGCGCGCTGAACGCGCTCGCCGACGCCTACCGGGACCGGGCAGGCGCGGGCGAGCTGCACTCCCCGGTGACCGATCCGGTCATCAAGACCCATTCGACCCTGCAGGCTCTGGAGGCCGCCGATGACCGGCAAACCGCCGCGTGACGAGGTGCTTGGCCTCGAGGACCTGCACGTCACCGTGCACGACGGAGCCGCCACCGCGGTCCGCGGCGTCTCGCTCAGCGTCGCCGCCGGCGAGATCGTGGGCCTGGTCGGGGAGTCAGGCAGCGGCAAGACGCTCACCTGCCGGGCCGCCCTCGGCGTGCTCCCGCCCGGCTGCGCCGTCGGGCACGGCACGATCTCGTTCGAGCGCCAGGATGTGACGGACCTGTCCAGGCGGGGCTGGGAGCGCCTGCACGGCACCGGCATGGGCGCGGTGTTCCAGGACCCCGCCTCGTACCTGAACCCGAACCTGACTGTCGGCAGCCAGCTCGCCGAGGTGCTGCGGGTGAAGCAGCGGCTGCCTCGCCGCGAGGCGCGCCGTAGGGGCATCGACTTGCTGGCTGCCGTCGGCCTGCACCGCCCGGACTGGGTCTTCCACCAGGTCCCTGGCGAGCTTTCCGGCGGCATGCTGCAGCGGGTCATGATCGCGATCGCGATCTCCTGCGAGCCGCGGCTGCTCATCGCCGACGAGGCCACCACGGCGCTCGACGTGACGATCCAGGCGGAGATCATCGAGCTGCTGCGCGACCTGCGCGACCAGCGCGGGCTGGCCGTGCTGTTCGTGTCGCACGACCTCGCGGTGATCAGGGAGCTGTGCGACCGGGTGATCGTCTTCTACGCCGGCGAGATCGTCGAGTCCGGGCCGGTCGGGGAGATCATCGAGCGGCCCAGGCACCCGTACACCCAGGCCCTGCTCCGGGTGGCGTCGGTCGGCGACTTCCGGCGCCGCGAGCTGCAGGTGATCCCCGGGCAGCCGCCGCAGGTCGGCGCCGACATCACCGGCTGCCGGTTCGCCGGGCGCTGCCCGGCGGCCATCGAGGCGTGCCGGTCCGGCCCGGTCAGCCTGGCGCCGCTGTCTCACGCGCACCAGGCGCGCTGCGTCCGCGCGACCGACCCCGCGCTCACCGCCGTGCCCGTCACGACCGCCGCCACGACCGCCGCCGCGGAAGCGGCCGAACTGGCCGCCCGATGACCGCGCAGGTGACGCAGCCCCCGGCGACGGCCGCGCCCCCGCTGCTCGCCGTCGCGGGTGTCGACGTCGTCCTCGGCCACGGCTGGCGCGCCACCCAGGTGCTGACCGGCGTTGGCCTCGATATCTGGCCGGGCGAGATCGTCGGCCTGGTCGGCGAGACCGGCTCGGGCAAGACCACGCTGGCCAGGACCATCGTCGGGCTGGTAAGGCCGCGGCAGGGCCGGATCATGTTCGCGGGAACCGAGATCTCCGGGCTGCGCGGCGGCGCGCGCAGGCGGGAGCGCCGCAGCGGGCACGTCCAGCTCGTCTTCCAGGACCCGCTGCGCTCGCTCGACCCCGACCTGACCGTGGCGGAGATCGTCGGCGAGGGGCTCGCGATTCGCGGCGGCCTCGACACGAGGCAGATCAGCGAGAAGGTCGACGACGCCCTCGCGAAAGTGGGGCTCGAGGCCGCGCTGCGCGACCGGGCGCCCGGGCAGATCTCCGGCGGCCAGCGGCAGCGCGTCTCGATCGCGCGGGCGCTGGCCGCCGGGCCGCGGCTGCTGCTGTGCGACGAGCCGGTCAGCGCGCTCGACGCGAGCAACAGGAACTACATCCTGCGGCTGCTCGCCGGGCTGCGGGACAGCCTGAACCTGCCGATCGTGATCATCTCGCACGATCTCAGCTCGCTGGCGGGCATCGCCGACCGCGTCGTCGTCCTGTACCGCGGCAGGATCGTCGAGGACGGCCCGGTCAGCCAGGTGTTCAGCGCGCCACGGCATCCCTATACCGCGCTGCTGATGGCCTCCGCGCCAAGCGTGCGCAGCCAGGGCGACGGGCCGCTGACGGTCCATCATCTGCGCCGCACTGCCGCCGACCCGCCGCCGCCCGACGGCGGCACCGCGTGCGTGTTCGCCGCCCGCTGCCCGTTCGCGATTGCCGCCTGCGCCACGCAGCCGCCGCTGACGACGGTGGCGGACCGCTGGACGGCCGCCTGCCACCGCCACCGGGAATGGGGCGAACTAGCCAGCAAGCGACCCAGGCATCCATAGTCAGACACAAGCCGAAGCACGGAAGGAAACCAGGTCAATGCCCGTCGAGTTCATCGGCATGATCAGCACCAAGGACCAGTCGGAAACCAGGCTCACGGCCGGCCCGGTCATCGACCCGGACTACGTCCGGCGCTTCGCCCGCGCCCACGAAGACGCCGGGTTCGACCGGGTGCTCATCGGCTACGCGTCGTCCCAGCCGGATGGCGCCCAGGTCGCCGCCTACGCGGCCGCGCACACCGAACGGCTCAGCTTTCTCATCGCACACCGCCCGGGCTTCGTGGCCCCGACCCTGGCCGCCCGCACCTTCGCCACCCTCGATCAGTTCACCGGCGGCCGCATCGCCGCGCACATCATCACCGGCGGCAGCGACGCTGAACAACGCCGCGACGGCGACTACCTGACCAAGGACGAACGGTACGACCGCACCGGCGAGTACCTGGACATCGTGAAGCAGGCGTGGACCGCGGAAGAGCCGTTCAGCTACCACGGCAGGCACTACCAGGTCGAGGACTTCTACTCGGCCGTCAAGTCGCCGCAACAGCCACGTATCAACCTCTACTTCGGCGGCTCCTCGGCGGCGGCGTACCGGGTCGGCGGCAAGCACGCCGACGTCTACGCCCTGTGGGGCGAGCCGCTGGCGGAGACCAAGGAGCAGATCGACTCGGTCAATGAAGCCGCCAGGAAAGCCGGCCGTGACACCCCGCCGCGGATCAGCGTGAGCTTCCGGCCGATCCTCGGCCCGACCGAGGAACTGGCCTGGGAACGGGCGCACAGCATCCTGGACGCCACCAGGGAGAACATCGAGGAGTTCAGGAACAGGCGGCGCCGCGGCGGCTGGGGGATCGGCGGCACCGAGCCGGAGAACCGCGGCTCCCAGCGCCTGCTGGCCGCCGCCGCCAAGGGCGAACTGCACGACCGCGCGCTGTGGACCCCGCTCGCGCAGGCCACTGGCGCCGCGGGCAACTCCACCGCCCTGGTCGGCACCCCGGAAACGGTGGCGCAGGCGCTGCTCGACTACATCGACATCGGGGTCACCACGATCCTCATCCGCGGCTACGACCCGTACGACGACGCGATCGACTACGGCCGCTTCCTGCTGCCGCTGGTCCGCGAGGAAGTCGCCAGGCGCGACGCGGAGAAGCAGGCGGTGTCCGCGTGAGCGCGGCCGCGCGGCAGCTCAAGCTCGGCGCGGTCACCTACGGCGCCGGCGGCCCCGGCTCGCCGTACCTGTGGCTCGACGAGGACATCCCGCTCGACGCGAGCGTCGACATCAACTGGTACATCGAGCAGGCCCGGCTGGCCGAAGCGGCCAAGTTCGACCTTATCTTCATCGTCGACAGCCAGTTCATCACCGCCGACTCTCCGCCGCATTACCTGAACCGGCTGGAGCCGCTCACGCTGCTGTCGGCGCTCGCGGTCAGCACGACGCACCTGGGCCTCGTCGCCACCATGACCACCTCCTACAACGACCCGTTCAACATCGCCCGCCGCCTGGCCTCGCTGGAGCTCATCTCCGGCGGACGATCCGGCTGGAACGTGGTGACCAGCGGCGACGCGGGCGCGGCCAGCAACTTCAGCCGCGACGAGCACTACGACTACGACACCCGCTACGCCAGGGGCCTGGAATTCGTGCAGGTCTGCCAGGGCCTGTGGGACTCCTACGAGGAGGACGCGTTCCCGCGCGACCGCGCGACGCGCACCTTCCTCGACCCGTCGAAGCAGCACGCGCTCCGCCACAAGGGCGACCACTTCCAGGTCGTCGGCCCGCTCAACGTCTCCAGGTCTCCCCAGGGCCAGCCGGTCATCTTCCAGGCCGGCGACTCGGACCAGGGCCGCGACCTGGGCGCGACGATCGGCGAGGGCATCTTCGCGCACTCCCCGACGATCGAGCAGGCCCAGGCGTTCTACACCGACCTCAAGGGCCGCGCCGTCGCCAAAGGCCGCGACCCCGGCCACATCGTCATCATGCCCGGCGCGCCGGTGTTCATCGGCGACACCGACGATGAGGCGAGGGAGATCGAGCACGACCTGCAGACCAGGGACAAGGACTTCGACCGCGCCCTGGCCGAACTCGGCCGCCCCTTCGCCTGGCACGACTTCCGCCAGTACGACCTGGACGCCCCGTTCCCGCAGGAGGCCCTCGTCTACGCCGAGCGCGGCTTCCGCACCGGCGCCGAGAAGATCGCCAGGCTGGCGAAGGACAACGACTTCACGCTCCGCCAGACCGTCGAGTTCATCTCGGCGCCGCGCACGACCCCGTTCGCCGGCTCACCGGCCACGGTCGCCACCCGCATCCAGGAGTGGTTCGACGCCCGCGCCCTCGACGGCCTCAACTACAGCGTCGGCCACCCCAGCCAGTGGCGCCGCTTCCGCGAGGAGGTCATCCCCATCCTCCAGGAGCGCGGCGTCGTCCGCACGGAATACGAATCGACGACGCTGCGCGGCAACCTGGGCCTCCCCGTCCCGGAAAACCGCTACACGAGGTCAGGAAAAGCAGTTCTATCCGGAACGTAAGCCGCCGGCTCTCACGGCTCCACGTCTCCAGAAGGCTGCGAAGCCTCCCGCCGTTGAGCGGTGAGGGTGTCCTGGGCGGACTTGCGGAAGGCCGCTACCAGGCGGCTGCGGTCGCCGGCGCGGGTGGCCAGCACGACGTGGCTCGGCTCGACGCCGTGCAGCGGGATCGTGGTGAGGTCGGGGCGGATCGCGCTGGCCGGGATGCCGCCGGGGATGATGGCCACGGCCTGCCCGGCGGCGATGAGCTCGTTCTTGTCCTCGATGGCGGCGACGAGGGGGCCGTCGGGCGCCGAGCTCCCGTCGGGGCGCGGGTCGATGCGCCAGTAGGCGTTCCAGACCGGGTCGGGCATCCGCGGGATCGGCTCGTCGGCGATGTCGTCGAGGGTGACCGACTCCTTGCCCGCCAGCCGGTGGTCGAGGGGCACCAGCAGCAGCCGCGGCTCGTCGTACAGGATCGTCACGTGCAGCTCGTCGGTCCGCAGCGGCAGCCGGGTCACCGCCGCGTCCACCCGGTGGTCGAGCAGGGCCTCGCGCGGCTCGTTCCAGTCCAGGTGCAGGGTCTGCACGTCGGCGTCGGGGCGCTGACGGCGCAGGTTCCTGACCGCCGGGGTGACGATGATGCCCGGGGTGTACCCGACGGTGATCCTGGACGGCTGGGCCGCCGCCCGGGTAGCGGCCGCGGCCTGGGCGGCCGAGCGCAGCAGCGCCTTCGCGCGCGGCAGGAAGACCTCGCCGGCCTCGGTGAGCCGGGTGCCCTGCGGGGTGCGGTCGAGCAGCTGCGCGCCGAGCTGTTGCTCGAGCTGGCGGATCTGCCGGCTCAGCGACGGCTGCGCGACGCGCAGCTCGGCGGCGGCGCGGCCGAAGTGCCGGCGCTCGGCGACGGCGGCGAAGTACCGCACCAGCCGCAGGTCCAGGTCCACCGGGTGTTCCAGATCAGGCATGATGCCATCGTAGCGCCGGGTGCTGGTAAATCAATATGAGCTGTGGTGATGCCTGAAACGTATCGCCCAGTCCGGAACAGGACTTGGACGGGACGCGGCCGTGGCGCGCACCCTGGACGTACCGGCCGGATACCTGAGGCCGGGTCGTCAGGAAGGAGCGCATCATGCGTGTTTTCGTTACCGGCGCGACCGGTTTCATCGGCTCCGCCGTCGTCCGCGACCTCCTCGACGCGGGCCATCAGGTCACCGGCCTGGCCCGTTCCGACGACTCCGCCGCCGCCCTGGCGGCGGCCGGCGCCGGCGTGCACCGAGGCTCCCTCGCGGACCTCGACAGCCTGCGCAACGGCGCGGCCGCGTCCGACGGCGTGATCCACACCGCCTACATCCACGACTTCTCGGAAAACAACGACGCCGCGTCCTACGCCAGGACCGACGGGAACGCCATCGAGGCGATCGGCGAGGTGCTCGCCGGATCCGGCCGGCCGCTCGTCGTCGCCTCCGGGATGCCCGTGCCCGCGCCGGGCCACGTCACCACCGAGCGGGACGCGGCGCCGGAGAACCCGGCGTACCCCCGTGTGTCGGAACGCGCGGCGCTCGCATTCGCCGGGCGCGGTGTCCGCGCGTCGGCGCTGCGCCTGCCGCCGACGGTCCACGGCGAGGGCGATCACGGCTTCGTCCCGGCCCTCATCGGCATCGCCAGGGCCAGGGGCCTGGCGGCCTACGTGGGGGACGGGGCCAAC
>DATBBI010000423.1:0-2178 GCA_036271115.1 Trebonia sp. | reverse complement strand
GGGTGTCGTGCCCGGCGGCGGCGTCGCGCTGCTCCAGGCGGGCCGCATCGCCTTCGAGAAGCTCGACCTGTCGGGTGACGAGGCGACCGGCACGCAGATCGTGCGCCGTGCGCTGGAAGAGCCGCTCAAGCAGATCGCGGTGAACGCCGGCCTCGAAGGCGGCGTGGTGGTCGAGAAGGTCAGGACGCTGCCCGCCGGGCAGGGCCTGGACGCCGCGACCGGTGAGTATGTCGACATGTTCAAGGCCGGCATCATCGACCCCGCGAAGGTCACCCGGTCGGCGCTGCAGAACGCGGCTTCGATCGCGGGCCTGTTCCTCACCACCGAGGCCGTCATCGCGGAGAAGCCGGAGAAGAACCCAGCCCCTGCCGCGCCCGGCGGCGGCGGTGACATGGACTTCTGATCCTTACGGAAGTCGAGTCAGCCGAACGGCCCGGGGTCTTCCCCGGGCCGTTCGTCCTTTTCCGGCCATAACGAAGCTGCGATCGGGCGTCCCGGACCGATAGCCTTAGAAGTGCCCATAGCATCCTGTCGGTCGCCTGATCGCTGGTTGTTCAGTTCTCTTTCGACGTGAGGTCTGCGCGTGCCTACCGGCAAGGTCAAGTGGTACGACTCCGACAAGGGGTATGGCTTTCTCGCCCGTGATGACGGCGGCGAGGTGTTCGTGCATTCGTCCGCGCTGCCGGCCGGGACGACGTCGCTGCGGCAGGGGCAGCGGGTGGAGTTCGGCGTGGCCGAGGGGCGTCGCGGTGCGCAGGCGCTCCAGGTCAGGCTGCTCGAGCCGCCGCCGACCGTGGCCGCGGCCAAGAAGGACCGCAAGAAGCCCGACGAGATGGTCGTGATCGTCGAAGACCTGATCAAACTGCTCGATCACGCGTCGGAGACCTACCGTCGCGGCAAGCAGCCGGACCCCAAGGAAGCGAAGCGGATCGCCACCGTGCTCCGCGCCGTCGCCGACGACCTCGAGCCCTGACGGCGGCTTTAGCCGGCTCTGGGGCGCGGCCGGCGCGGTGCGGTCGGAGCCTGCGCGTACGCGGCTTCGGCCTGCGCCCGGGCGCCGAGGATCCGCCGGCGCCGCCGGGCGACGAGCGTGACCAGCGCCACGGTCAGGAAGGCGGCCGCGATGGTCAGCCCGGCCTCGCCGTTGTCCAGAATCGAGACCAGCACCCCGGCCAGGCTGCCGGCTACGTTCGCCACCTGGTTCAGCGTCTCGGAGACCGCGAACGCCGACGACCGGATCTCCTCGCCGATCTCGCGCTGCACGGTGGAGTCGAGCGCCAGCTTGGCCAGCCCGGCCGCGAGCGCGGCGGTAAACGCCACCGCGATGACCGAGGTCAGGCTGAAGAACCAGGCGCAGGTCGCCGTCACGATCGGCGCCAGGGTGAGCATGGCGAACAGGATGAACGCCGGGGCCCGGGCGCGCAGCAGCGAGCCGACCGCCATCGCGGCCAGGCCGCCGGCCGCGGCCGCCGCCACCAGGGCACCCAGCGCCGCGTTGTGCGACACGCCGAAGTGCGCGCTGCGCAGGTAGAACGCCAGGAAGAAGACCATGTAGCCGGAGAACGCGCGAAGCACCGCGTTGCCCCGCATCGCCTCGCCCACGATCGGGCCCACGTTGGCCAGGGTCCGCCACCGCCCGCTGCCCGTCGTCCGGCCGTTCCGGCTCCCGGCGGCCTGGCGATCCGCGCCGGCCTGTGCTCCGGGAGCCGGTGTTCCAGGGGCCGGTTTTCCAGAGGGGAGCGTGGCGGGCTCGTACGGGAGCGTGCGGCCGTCCCGTCCGGGTCTGCCCACCCAGGTCTCGTCGCCGCGGCCGGAGGCGTAGCGCCCGTTCTCGTTCGGATATTCATCTGGCTGCGGTGACGGCGGGACCGGCGCGGCCGGAGCCGGCGGCACGTCCACCTGGTCCGGAAGCCGAAGCGCGAGGACCATCGCGGCGAGGTAGATCAGCGTGCCCGTGCGCAGCACCCAGGCCGACCCGGCCGTCGCCTGGATCCCGGCCGCCACCGCCCCGCCCAGCAGGGAGGCGGTCAGCGTAAAGAGCTGGGACCGCGCGTTGGCGGTCACCAGGGTGATCTCGGCGGGCAGCAGGCGCGGCGTGACCGACGCGCGCACCACCCCGTAGGACTTCTGCAGCACCAGGATGCCGAACGCCGCGGGCAGCAGCGTCACCGGGCTGTT
>DATBBI010000422.1:0-8371 GCA_036271115.1 Trebonia sp. | reverse complement strand
GCAGCCCGGGGTGGCCGTCGTCGGCCCGGCGGTGTCCGACGTCGTGCACCTGCTCGCCGAGCTCATCGAGAACGCCACGATCTTCTCCCCGAAGGACAGCCCGGTGCAGGTGTCGGCCCAGGAGCTGACCAGCGGTGGCGTCCTGATCGAGGTCACCGACAGGGGCATCGGCGTTTCCGAGTCCCGGCTGGCCGAGATGAACTGGCGGCTGGACAACCCGCCGGTGATGGACGTGTCGGTGTCCAGGCACATGGGCCTGTTCGCCGTCGCCCGGCTGGCCGAACGGCACCGGATCAGGATCCGGCTGCGTCCCGCCAGCCCGCAGGGGCTGACCGCCCTGGTATGGCTGCCCGATACGGTCATCGAGCGGTCGGCGCGCGCCTTCTCCGGCACCGGGTCCTGGCAGCCGCCTGCCGCGGAGAGCGGCGGCTTCCTCCAGTCCAGGCGTGCCTCGGGAGTGCACAGCATCGCCGGCGCCGCCACGACCCAGCGCAGCTCCGGCAGGCACGGCATGGTGCGGGCCGAGGACGCCACGGCCATCCAGGGCAGTGTCACCGTGCCCGAGCAGACCAGCACGGCGACGTCGAACTGGTTCCGCAGCCGGCACACGGTGCTGGGCGCCCAGTCGCGGATGCCGGTCAACGGCGGCGGCAACGGGAACGGTGCCGACTACACCAACGGCAACGGCGCCGACTACAGCGGCGGCATCGGCGCCGACTATGGCAACGGCGGATCCGCCGCGGGCATGTCGTCAGGCGCTCCCGGGCAGCAGTCCGGTGGCTGGAGTGCGGACTCCGGCGCGGGCTGGGGATCATCCGACACCGGCGGCTGGGGAGCGGCCGACACGGGAAGCTGGGGAGCGGCCGACACGGGAAGCTGGAACACCGGCGGCCGCCGTCCCGCGGACATCGTCGCTGACCCGGTCCAGGGCGACCAGACGTCGGCAGGCCTGCCGCTGCGCGTCCCGAAGGCGAACCTCATTCCAGGATCAGCGCCCGGCGCCCGCAACGGCGGCAGCACGCCCGGTGCCGGCGCACCCGGCGGCACCGGCTTGCCGAGCCGGCTAGGAGGAAACGGCAACGAGGCGACCTCGGTTGCGGCTCCGCTGCCGCAGCGGTCACCTGACATGGCTCGCAGCCGACTGAGCGGGTTCCAGCGTGGCGCCCGCCGTGCCGAAAGCCAGCCCCCCCGCTCAGGAGAGGGAACCGACCGTTGAGTTACGTGTACCGTCAGGACCTGAACTGGCTGGTCAGCGACTTTTCGATCCGTGTGGCGGACGTGGCGCACGCGGCTGTGGTGTCCGCCGACGGTGTGCCCCTCGCCCTCTCGGACGACATCCCGGAGGCGTTCGCGGAACAGCTCGCGGCCATCACCTCCGGCCTCGCCAGCCTCATGCAGGGCGCAGCGCGGATCTTCGAGGCGGGCCAGCCGACGCAGGCGCTGGTAGAGATGATGGGCGGCCTGATGCTGATCAAGTCGGTCAGCGACGGATCAAGCCTGTGCGTTCTCGCCTCGCCGGAGTGCGACACCGACCTGGTCTCCTACGAGATGAGCCGGCTCGTCGAGGCGGTCGGCGAGGTGCTGTCCCCGGCGCTGCGCAGCGGCGCCCAGCAGCCGCAGCCGTACTAACGCACGAGCCCACGCCCCCACCCCTGGCCGGCCTAGCTGACTTAGGGACAGAAAACTACGTCAAAATGCTGATAACAGCAAGAAGAGTGTGACTTTCTGTCCCTAAGTGCCGAGGCGGTACACGGTCACCGTCTTGACGGGCTTGTCTTCGAGGACGGTAAGGACCGGGACCTCATAGGCGGCGAGCGGGGTGAGGTCAGCGGCGGGCAGGAACGCCCGGCCGGGGTCGGCGACGAGGACGTCGGCGCCGGAGGCGGCCGCGCGGCGCAGGAAGCGGAGCGCCAGCTCTGCGAGCTCGCGCTGGTAGAAGACGTCCGCCGCGAGGACGACCGGCGCGCCGGACGGGTCATCGGCGGCGAGGTCGAGGATGCGGGCCGTGACGACAGCCGCGTCGTTGGCGCGGGCGTTGATCCCGATCACGGCCACCGCGTTCGGGTCGACGTCGCAGGCGGTAACGCTGGCCGCGCCGGCCCTGGCGGCCGCGATCGCGACCAGCCCTGACCCGGAGGCGGCGTCGAGCACGTGGCGCCCGCGGACGATCTCCGGGCGATCAAGGACGTAGCGCGCGAGCGCCTGGCCGCCCGCCCAGGGGAACGCCCAGAACGGCGGGGCGTCCCGCTCGGTCAGGTCCCACAGCCCGAACGGCTCGGCCGCGGTCAGCAGCCTGATCTCCGGCACGAACGGAACCGCCGCCCAGCTCGTGCCCGACCGCACAAGCGCCTCAGGCGTCATCACCCGAGCATACGGTGCCGGACCCAGGCCGCGATCTGCGCGGCCGTCTCGTCAGGGGTCAGCGCGCTGGTGTCGTAGCACGGCTGGATGTGCGCGCGGAGCCACGCTGCGAAACGCTGGTGCTCCGCGATCGCGGTCTCCAGCGAGCTGTGCCGCCAGGACGGGCGGGCGCGGAGCCGTGCCGCCAGCACGTCGTCGGGGCAGTCGAGGTCGCAGAAGTGAATCGGGCCGAGCAGCTTGCGCGCGGGGACCGCGTCGAGCTGGTCGGGCAGCAGGGAGCCGCACAGCACCGTCACCCGGCCGTTCAGCGCCTCTCCGTGCGCCAGCCGCAGCCAGGTGTCGCGCCAGGTCTCCCAGCCCAGCGCTGCCACCTGCAAGGTGAGGTCGGCCTCGAAGACGGCGCAGTCCGGCAGCAGGCGGCGCAGCGGCTCGGTGACCGTGGTCTTGCCGGCCCCGCTCGCCCCGGTCACCACGAACAGCGGCAGCGCGGGCACCCGCTGTTCGGCGCCGCACCGCGCACAGCGCAGCACCGGCGCCAGCGGATCCCGGTCCAGGGCCGCGGCGGGACCGCACGTCATGCAGAACACCTCGTCCGGCGGCCGCGGCGTCGTCATACCCGGTCGAACGGCTCGGGATAGGCGAACGTCCCGCGTGCCTCCGGCCGGTAGGCGCTCAGCACGCGCACCTGGAAGTGCGGCTGCCACTGCGGCACCGGCGGCGTGATCCCATACTCGTCGCTGAGCCGGAACCCGAAGCGGCGGTAGTACTCCCGAGAGCCGAGCAGCGCGACGAGCGGCTCGCCGAGCGCGTCACCGGCGCCAAGCACGGCGTGCATCAGGGCGCTGCCGACGCCTCGCCGCTGGCTGTCCGGGCGTACCGACAGCGGCCCGAGCCCGAGCACCGGCGCCTGCCCGGCGTGTCCCCGGGTGCAGACCACGTGCCCGATCACCTCGCCGGCCCCGTCGACCGCTACCAGGGACAACGCCGGCAGCCACGCGTCGCCGGCGCGCAGCTCGTCCACCAGCGTCGCCTCCGCCGGCGGGCCGGCCGCGCCCGGCTTGCCGAACGCGGCGGCGGTCACCGCGCGGATGGCCCCGACGTCCCCGGCGGCCTCACGGCGTATCAGCATGACCCCACGATGTCCGGTCCTGGGTTCACGCCACAACCGAATATCCCGCAGCGCCGCCTCGGACGATGATGGTCAGCGGCCGGCGGGTGTGCCGCTCGCCAGCGGTCGCGACCGGAATATCGTCGCGCCGCACATGGCCTTGAGGGACGCGCGCGTTTAGCGTTACTTGCGTGGATGAGCCAGCCGTGGCCACCCCGGGAAGGACGGACTAGATGGAGCATGTGCGCGGACGTCAGGACGGCCAGCCGACTCGCGCCGGGGACGCGGGCACGTTCAGCGGGCGGGTGATGATGGACGGGCTGCTCGCCGACCGCGATGGGGATGCCACCAACGTCCGGGTGAACAGCGTTGTCTTCGAGCCGGGCGGACGCACCTTCTGGCACTCGCACGCGGGCGGCCAGGTGCTGATCGTCGGCACCGGCCGCGGCATGATCGAGACCAGGGACGGTGACCGGCACGCGCTGCATCCAGGGGACATCGTCTGGGCCGCGCCGGGTGAGGAGCACTGGCACGGCGCCGCGCCGGACTCATTCGTCGCGCACACTGCCATCTCGCTCGGCGTCACCGAATGGCGGGAAGAGGTAGACGGCGACCGTTACGAGAAGGCGTTCGAAGAGCAGTGACCGGCAACGGCGCGCGCGAGGTACTGGCAATCCGCTACTGCACCAGGGCGACCAACCGCGCGGAGAACTACCTTAACCAGCACCTGTACGGCGAGCCGAACACGGACATCCAGATGGACTATTACTTCTGGGTCATCCGCGACGGCGCGAGGACCACCCTCGTCGATACCGGTTTCTCACCGGCAGCCGGGGACCGCCGCCGCCGCGCCTGGTGGACCACCCCGGCCGACGCGCTGCCCACGGTCGGCATCGACCCGGCCTCCGTCGACGCCATCGTGGTCACCCACGGGCACTGGGACCATACCGGCAACGTGCACCAGTTCCCGCAGGCGCAGATCGTCATCAGCCAGGCCGAATACGACTTCTGGACCTCGCCGATGGCCCGCCGCAGCCAGTTCGTCACGCACGCCGAAGCCGACGAGATCGCCTACCTGCAGCGCGCGGACGCGGAAGGGCGGCTCACCCTCTTCACGCGGCAGCACACGCTGGCCGGCGACATCGAGCTCATCGAGGTCGGCGGCCACACCCCTGGCCAGCTGGTCGTCTCGGTGCCGACGGCGACGGGCACGGTCGTGCTCGCCTCCGACGCCGTACACTTCTACGAGGAGGTGGAACGCGACCGCCCGTTCGCCGTCGTGACCGACCTGCCCGCCATGTACCGGGCCTACGACCTGCTGGCCGGCCTGGCGGCCCGGCCAGGCACCAGCCTCGTCGCCGGTCATGACCCGCTGGTCCGCACCCGGTTCGCCCAGCACCCAGCCGGTCCGGACGTGACGGATCTCACCGCCCCGGTTCCGGCTGAGAGCGCGGCTACGGGGTCACCGTGACCAGCGTGCCGTACGGCAGGTACGGGTACGCCGCCGCGGCGGCCGAGTACGGCAGCTCCACGCAGCCGAGCGACTGCGGGTAGCCGTAGGACCCGCGCGCGATGTAGTGCACCGCGGAGCCGCCCTCGAAGTACGACACCCACTGCACCGGGTCGGCGTAGTGCGACCCGTCCGGGTTGGTGCCCTGCATGACCTGGAACGGCAGCTTCTCGTAGACGGGGAACGTGCCCACCGGCGTCGGCGCGGCGGAGATGCCGGTGTTGGCCGACGACGAGAACACCTGGCGCCCGTCATGCCAGATCGTCAGCGTCTCTGGGATGGACTGGCTGGCGATCGCGTAGCTGTACCCGTGCTGGTTGTGCTCGCCCGTCGCGGCCGCCCGCAGCAGGTCCGCCCACACCCGCGGGCCTGCGACGCCGTCGGTGGTCAGCCCGTGGTCGGCTTCGAACCCGGTGACCGCGCCCTGGTCGAGGAGGTTGGCGCTGCCTTCGCGCCAGAAGGAGTACAGCAAGCGCGGGTAGCCGTGCCGCCAGGTGAATGTCCCCGGCGGCGGCTGGTACGCCGCGGCGAGCTGCGCGGCCGGGCTCGCGTTCGCGATCGCGGCGCCCGCGGCTGGCGCCCAGCTCATGGGCAGGTAGCCAAGCTGCGCGAGCAACTGCTGCAGCCGGAGCGTGCTGTAGCCGGCGGTGGTGAAAGAAAACCTTTGTCCGGAACGTACGGTGCCGTCTCCCGCGCTCACCATGACCGTTTCCCTGGTGCGGGCCGGGATCCCCGTCTGCGGTGTGAACACCACGGCGTCTCCCACACGCTGCCACACCCCGGCGACGGCGGGCGACAGCCGCGGCAGCGGGGCCGACGCGGGCAGCGGCCGGTTGAACGTGACCGTGATGTTGTCCCCTCCGTCGATGCCCCGACTGCCCGCGGCGGGGCTGACCGAGACCAGCCGCAGCGGTGGCGGCGGCGCGGGCCGCGCGGGGAGGTGCGCGACGAGGTGCTGCCGCGGGGCTGGCGGTGAGTTACGGGCCACGGCGGCGTAGGCGCCGGCGCCGATCCCGCCGGCGGCGAGTATCGCGCCGCAGGTCCACGCCGCGGCCTTCCGCGATAGAGTGCGCACAGTATTTCCCCTATGACTCTGCGCATTACCGATGCGTAAACGTATCGTCATTTAGAACTTACCTTATGTAGCTAATGACTATGCTCGGCGTTTCCCGGCCAGTTGACATTGGACGGATCAGGGGTAGGTTTTTGGGACAGTCCAGCACCGGGCTCGCCGGCCGGCTCGGCTGGGTAGCATTGTTGGAGCGCCAAGCGGGGGCGGAGACAGCCAGTCTCCGTAAGCCGGGCGCGACAGCAGGTGGGCCGGTGCGATGTCCGGCTGTCAGGGGTTGGGCTTGGAAGGGGCCCGGGCGGCTCAGTAGACAACGGAGGCCGTGCTCGTGGCCTACGAGGCGGATCCGGACCGAAGGCGCTTGCCCGGGCCTCCTCCACTGGCATTGCCGGACAGAGAAGGTGAAGACAGGGAATGGAAGAGTCGGCCGGGGCGCAAGACGCGCCCGGGGCAACTGGGCGCGTGGTCATCGTCATGCCGACGTACAACGAGCGGCAGAACCTGGAGATCATCGCCGGCCGGGTCAGGGAATCCGTCCCCGACGCTGACCTGCTGGTGGTCGACGATAACAGCCCCGACGGCACGGGCGACCTCGCCGACAAGCTCGCGGAGACCGACAGGCACGTCCAGGTCATGCACCGGACGGAAAAGGCGGGGCTCGGCCGCGCCTACGTCGCAGGGTTCAGCTGGGCGTTGGAGCACGGCTACGACGTGATCGTCGAGATGGACGCCGACGGCTCCCACCGGCCGGAGGACCTGCCCAGGCTGCTGGCCGCGCTGGACAGCGCGGACGCGGTGATCGGCTCCCGTTACGTGCCCGGCGGCACGGTCGTCAACTGGCCGAAGTCCAGGGAGTTCCTGTCCCGCGGCGCCAACATCTACAACCGCGTGCTGCTCGGCATCAGCATCAAGGACGCGACCGGCGGATTCCGCGCGTACCGCGCGTCCACGCTGCGCAGGCTCGACCTGAACAACATCGAATCGGCGGGCTACTGCTTCCAGATCGACATGACGCTGCGGGTGCTGCAGGCGGGCATGAAGCTCACGGAGGTGCCGATCACGTTCGTCGAGCGTGAGCGCGGTGTCTCGAAGATGAGCAGCGCGGTGATTCGCGAGGCGGTCTTCCGTGTCGCCCAGTGGGGCATCACGGCACGCCTGCACGGCCGCTCGGCGGCCGCGCCACGACGGAAGTTATCTCCTGGGGGGACGACCCCCGCTATCCCTGGTTAAGCGCTGCGGCGCTCGGCGCGGTTGGCGGCTTCGGCGATGGCGCGGCTCTCCAAGGCGCGCCGTTCCCTGATGACCTCGAGGCGCTCGGCGAGCACGGCTTCGAGGTCCTCGACGCTACGCCGCTCCATCAGCATGTCCCAGTGGCTGCGCGGCGGCTTGGCCTTCTTCGGTGCAGCGGACTCGCCGGTACTCGCAGTGGCCATGGCCCCGCAGACACGGCACTCCCACATGGGGGGTAGTTCCGCCTCTGCGGCGAAGGGCACGCTAAAATGGTGCCCGTTCGGGCAGTCAAAAGGGACGTCCTGGCGGGGAGCCAGGTCGGTGTTACGGTCGTTCTCGTAGCTGGTCGCGCCGAGTCGGGTTCCGCGAAGTGCGCGTTCGGCCATTACTTACTGCCTCCCAGGCGGTTGGCGATCTCTATCGGCAACACTGGACACCCGGCTAAGATTCCCCTTGCCAGCGGCGCCAACCCCATTTCCGGCATGTTTCGGGCAGGTGCACGCGTATCGCCCGTGCCTGTGAGCGCCTTAAGCGGCTACCCGGGGGTTCCACTGGCCGCGTTCGGTGAGGATGTCGCGCAGCAGCACGATGTTGTCGGTCATCACGCCGTCGGCGCCGAGATCCAGGGCGCGCTCGATCTCCTGCCGGGTGTTCAGCGTCCACACGTGCACGTGCAGCCCGAGTTCGTGGGACCGCCGGATGAACTCCCTGGTCACGATCTGCCTGGGTACCTGGGCGCACTGGGCGCCAGACCTGGCCAGCCGGGCGGCCATCGCCTTGCCGGAGATCCCCGCGTACCTGACGGCCGCGACGGCGGCGGGCGAGACGGCCATGCAGACCGGGCGGTCGAGGATCTTCCGCGCGGCGACCAGCCGCTTGCCGGAGAACGAGGTGACGCACACCCGGTCCCAGGCCGCGGTGCGCTTCAGCACCCGCACCATCGGCTCGATGCTGCCCGAGTCCTTGAGGTCGATGTTGAACCGCAGCTCACCGAACGTGCCGAGCAGGTCCTCGATCAGCGGGATCGGCTCAGATCCGGCGATCCTCGCCTCGGACACCTGCTTGTAGGCCATCCTGGCGACCTGGCCAGTGC
>DATBBI010000421.1:0-5136 GCA_036271115.1 Trebonia sp. | reverse complement strand
CCGCGATCGAGGAGCTCGCCCGCGAGCTGCTGGCCAACCCGGTGATCGAAGAGTTCACCGTCACCAGCGGGTAGGCTTCGCGACGTGCGGATAGGTGTTGTGACGTTTCCCGGATCGCTCGACGACACCGATGCGGCCCGCGCGGTGCGGAACGCCGGAGCGGAACCGGTGCCGCTGTGGCACGCCGACCGTGACCTGCGCGGAGTGGACGCGGTCATCCTCCCCGGCGGTTTCTCCTACGGCGACTACCTGCGCTGCGGCGCGATCGCCCGGTTCTCGCCGGTGATGGCGGAGCTGGTCCCGGCGGCGCGGTCGGGCCTGCCGGTGCTCGGCATCTGCAACGGCTTCCAGATCCTGTGCGAGGCGCACCTGCTGCCTGGCGCGCTCACGAGGAACGCCGGGCTGCGGTTCATCACCCGCGACGTGCGGCTGACGGTGGCGAACACGGACACCGCGTGGACCAGTGGCTACGCGTCAGGGCAGCAGCTCCTCATCCCGCTGAAGAGCGGCGAAGGCGCCTACGCCGCCGACCCCGCGACGCTCGACGAGCTCGACAGGGCAGGCCGCGTGGTCGTCCGCTACGCCAGCTCCGCCCCCAATGGCAGTGCCCGCGGCATCGCGGGCGTCTGCAACGAGGCGGGCAACGTGGTCGGGCTGATGCCGCACCCCGAGCACGCGATCGACCCGCTCACGGGTCCGTCCGGTGACGGGCTGGGGTTCTTCACCTCGGTCCTCCAGGCCTTCGCGGGAGCGGGCTCGGCGGGAGCGGACAAGTGAGCGACAAGGACACCGTGGAGGTGGCGGCCGCTACCCCTGAGCAGCCGCAGCCGTTCGCCGAGCTGGGCCTCACCGCCGGCGAGTACGCGAAGATCAGGGACATCCTCGGCCGCCGCCCGACCGCCGCGGAGCTGGCGCTCTACTCGGTCATGTGGAGCGAGCACTGCTCGTACAAGTCCTCCAAGGTGCACCTCAAACGCCTCGCGCCGAACGAAGAGCAGGCGCGGAAGCTGCTCGCCGGCATCGGCGCCAACGCCGGCGTGGTGGACATCGGCCGGGGCTACGCGGTCACCTTCAAGATCGAAAGCCACAATCACCCCTCGTTCGTCGAGCCGCACCAGGGCGCGGCCACCGGGGTCGGCGGCATCGTGCGGGACATCCTCGCCATGGGCGCCCGCCCGGTGGCGGTGATGGACGCGCTGCGCTTCGGCCCGGCGGACGCCCACGACACCGCCCGGGTGCTGCCCGGGGTGGTCAGCGGCATCTCCTTCTACGGCAACTGTCTCGGCCTGCCGAACATTGGCGGCGAGCTCGCCTTCGACCCCTGCTACGCCGGTAATCCGCTGGTCAACGCCCTGTGCGTGGGCGTCATGCGGCACGAGGACCTGAAGGCCGCGGTCGCGACAGGCCCGGGCAACAAGGTCGTGCTGTTCGGTTCCAGGACCGGCCCGGACGGTGTCGGCGGCGCGTCCGTGCTGGCCAGCGCCACGTTCGGAGATGACGGTGATGGCAAGGCCAGGGCGAAGCGGCCGAGCGTCCAGGTGGGCGACCCGTTCATGGAGAAGCTGCTCGTCGAGTGCTGCCTCGAGCTGTACGCCGCCGAACTGATCGAAGGGATCCAGGACCTCGGCGCGGCCGGCATCGCCTGCGCGACCACGGAGCTGGCGGCGGGCGGCGAGGGCGGGATGCGCGTCACCCTCGACGACGTGCCGCTGCGCGATCCCAGCCTCACCCCGGCCGAGATCCTGATGAGCGAGTCGCAGGAACGCATGATGGCGGTCGTCGCCCCTGGCAACGTGGCGGAGTTCCTGCGGGTCTGCGCGAAGTGGGACGTCGAGGCCACGGTGATCGGCGAGGTGACCAGCGACGGCACGCTGACCATGACCTGGCGTGGCGGCACCGTCGTCAGCATCCCGCCGCGGACGGCCGCCGACGGGCCCGTCTACCAGCGGCCGATGGCCCGCCCCGCGGACCTGGACTCGCTGCAAGCGGCGCCGCCGGACAGCCTGGACCGCCCGAAGGACGGCCCGGCGCTGCGGGCGACGCTGCTAGCCCTGCTCGGCTCCGCCGACGAGGCGGACAAGAGCTGGGTCACCGCGCAGTACGACCACTACGTCCGCGGCAACACCGTGCTCGCGATGCCGGAAGACGGCGGCCTGCTCCGCGTCGACGAGCAGACCCGGCTCGGCATCGCGCTGGCCACCGACGGCAACGGCCGGTACTGCCGCCTCGACCCGTACGACGGCACCCAGCTCGCGCTCAGCGAGGCGTACCGCAACGTCGCGATGACCGGCGCCACGCCCGCGGCGGTGACGAACTGCCTGAACTTCGGCTCCCCGGAGGATCCCCAGGTCATGTGGCAGCTCGCCGAGGCGGTCCGCGGCCTCGCCGACGGCTGCGCCGCGCTCGGCATCCCGGTCACCGGCGGGAACGTCAGCCTGTACAACCAGACCGGCGACAACGCCATCCACCCCACCCCGGTAATCGGCGTGCTCGGCGTCCACGACGACGTCAGCCGCCGTCTCGCCGCCGGATTCACCATCGACGCGGCCCAGGTGGTGCTGCTGGGCGCTACCCGGGAGGAATTCGGCGGCTCCGCGTGGGCTCACGTCATCCACCAGCATCTAGGCGGCCGCCCCCCGGCCCCGGACCTTGACGCCGAACGTAGGCTCGCGACTCTGATCACCACCGCAGCTTCGGACGGTTTGCTGGCCAGCGCCCACGACCTCTCCACAGGCGGCCTGGCGATCGCCCTGGCGGAGTCCTGCCTCCGCGGCGCCCGCGGCTGCCGTGTCAGCGTGCCGGGAGACCCGTTCACGGCCCTGTTCAGCGAGTCGGCGGCCCGCGCCGTGGTCGCTGTCACGCCGGGCCGCGAAGACGAGTTCGCGCGGCTCTGCGCGGCGCACGGAATCCCGGCGATGGTCCTCGGCGAGACCGGCGGCGACACCCTGACGGTCGAGGCCACCTTCGAGGTGCCGCTACCCGAACTGAGGCAGGCCTGGGAAGGCACGCTCCCCGCTCTCTTCGGCTGACCGGCGGTACGGTTCCGTACATGCCGCCGCGTAAGCCCGACCCTGAAGGCCCCGACCGGGTTGCCGAGGTCGGGGCAGCCATCGACCGGGGGGAGGAACCGCCGCAGGCGGCGTTGCGGGCCGCGGCGCGGTACCTGTTGCAGGTACTTGAGGCAGAAGCCCCAGGACGTTCCGTAGAAGTGCGAGTGGTACCGGTCGCGGCGGTGCAGTGCGTCGCAGGCCCGCGCCACACGCGAGGGACTCCGCCCAACGTCATCGAGACGGATCCGCTGACCTGGTTCCTGCTCGCGACCGGGCGCCTCGGCTGGGCTGAGGCAGCACGGACGGGAGCGATCAAAGCGAGTGGAGCGCGAGCCGATCTGTCCGCGTATCTTCCGTTGAGCTGAACAAATAGACTGCTGTGTGTGGCTAAGCCAGACGGGCGTCTTACGCACGATCTCGATCCCAGTGACCGCCCGCCGAGGGACGCCTGCGGTGTCTTCGGTGTCTGGTCGCCGGGCGAAGATGTCGCCAAGCTCGCGTATTACGGGTTGCACGCGCTGCAGCACCGTGGCCAGGAATCGGCCGGAATCGCCGTGAGCGACGGCAGGCGGATCGTCGTGCACAAGGAGATGGGCCTCGTGGCCCAGGTCTTCGACGAGCCGTCGCTGACCGCGCTGCGCGGCGACATCGCGGTGGCGCACTGCCGGTACTCCACCACCGGCTCGTCGGTGTGGGCGAACGCGCAGCCGACGTTCCGGTCTACCCCGCACGTCTCGCTGGCGCTCGGGCACAACGGCAACCTGACCAACACCCGCGAGCTCACCGCGATGCTGGCCGCCGACGCGGCAGGCGGCACCATAGCGGCGACCTCGGACACCGATGTGCTGACCGAGCTGATCGTCGGGAACGCGCGCGGACCCGGCGGAGTCGAGGAGGCCGCGGCGCGCATCCTGCCGCAGGTGCGGGGCGCCTACTCGCTGGTCTTCATGGACGAGAACACGCTGTACGCGGCCCGCGACCCGCAGGGATTCCGGCCGCTCGTGCTCGGCCGGCTCGCCGCGGGCTGGGTGGTCGCCAGCGAGACGGCCGCGCTGGACATCGTGGGCGCCGCCTTCGTTCGCGAGGTGCAGCCCGGCGAGCTGCTCTCGCTGGACGAGCGGGGCGTACGGTCCCGGGTGTTCGCGGCGGCGGCGCCGAAGGTGTGCCTGTTCGAGTACGTCTACCTGGCCCGGCCCGACACGACGATCGGCGGCCGCGGGCTGCACGCGACCCGCGTCGAGATCGGGCGGACGCTGGCCGGCGAGCACCCCGCCGTCGCGGACCTGGTGATCCCGGTGCCGGAGTCGGGGACGCCGGCGGCGATCGGATACGCGGAGGCCAGCGGCATCCCGTACGGCCAGGGCCTGGTGAAGAACTCCTACGTGGGCCGGACCTTCATCCAGCCGAGCCAGACCATCCGGCAGCTGGGCATCAGGCTGAAGCTGAACCCGCTGCGCGACGTGATTGCCGGCCGCCGCATCGTGGTCGTCGACGACTCGATCGTGCGGGGGAACACGCAGCAGGCGATCGTGGCGATGCTGCGGGAGGTCGGCGCGCGCGAAGTGCACGTACGGATCGCATCGCCGCCGGTGAAATGGCCGTGCTTTTACGGTATCGACTTCGCGACCAGGGATGAGCTTGTCGCGGGACGATGCTCGGTCGACGAGATCTGCGCGGCGATCGGTGCGGACTCGCTCGGCTACGTGTCACTCGACGGGCTCGTGGCGGCCACGTTGCAGCGACCAGGATCGCTGTGCCGGGCCTGCTTCGACGGGCAATACCCCGTACCCGTGCCGGAAAGCGAGCGCGGCAAGCACGTCCTTGAGCCGGTGGTCAGCCCCGCCTGAGGCTTGCGGACCGCGGACCTAGGGTCTAACGACGCGACAAGTCGTCTTCGTCGTCGTCGTCTTCTTCGTCCTCGTCTTCGGCGTCCTCATCCGCCTCGTCCGCGGCATCGTCGTCGTAAGCGGCGTACGGGTCGTCGTGGTCCCCACGTCGCTGGTCAGATCCCACGCCCAGCTCCGCACGCAGCCGGTCAAGGTCCGTACCGCCGCTGTTGTACTTGAGCTGGCGAGCAACCTTTACC
>DATBBI010000420.1:0-7773 GCA_036271115.1 Trebonia sp. | reverse complement strand
ACGGGCGTCACGCCACAGCCGGGCGATCTCGAATTCGTTGATGTAGCCGTACCCACCGTGCAACTGGAGACAGCGGTCGATGATCTCCCACTGCGTCTCGGTCGCCCACATCTTCGCGCCGGCGGCCTCCTGGGCGGTCAGTTCGCCGGCGTTGACGGCCTCGATGCACCGGTCCACGTAGACCTGCATGATGTCGAGCTTCACCGTCATGTCGGCGATCGCGTGCCGGTTGACCTGGAAGGAACCGATGGGAGTGCCGAAGGCCGTGCGCTCGGCGGCGTACTGGCGCGTCAGGTCGAGGGCGCGGCGGGCCTGTGCGACGGCATTGACCGCGATGGCCAGCCGCTCGGCCGGCAGGTTGCCCATCAGGTGGTAGAAGCCGCGATTCTCTTCGCCGAGGAGGTTCGCCACGGGAACGCGCACGTCGGTGAAGGAGAGCTCGGCGGTGTCGGACGCCCGCTGCCCGATCTTGTCCAGCTTCCGGCCGCGCTCGAAGCCTGCCATGCCGCGCTCGATCGCGAGCAGCGAGATCCCCTTGTGGCCCGCCGCCGGATCCGTCTTCACCACGGTGACGACGAGATCGGCGAGTATGCCGCTGCTGATGAACGTCTTCGCCCCGTTGACGACGTAGTGATCCCCGTCCCGGACGGCGGTGGTGCGGATCCCGGCCAGGTCGGAGCCCGCGCCGGGCTCGGACATGGCGATGGCCGTGATGATCTCACCGGTGACGTAGCCGGGCAGCCACCGCTCCTTCTGCTCCTCGGTGGTCAGGCCGATCAGGTACGACGGCATGACGTCGTTCTGCAGGCCGAGCCCGGGACCGACCGCGCCGGTCGCGTGCTTTTCCTCTGTGAGGATGGCGTTGTAGCGGAAGTCCTTCAGGTCCTGCCCGCCATACTTCTCCGGCGCCTCCCAGCCGAGGAGACCGAGTTCCCCGGCCCGCAGCCAGACCTCGCGCGACGTCACTCCGTCGCTCTCCCACTCCTGCCGGTGCGGCAGGCACTCCTTCTCGTAGAAGCGGCGGGCCGTCTCACGGAACGCGTCGTGCTCGGGCTCGAAGATCTTCCGTTCCATGCGTTCCCTCCTGCCTCGGTAGGTGTTTCAGGCCTGCGCTCGCGCGGCCGTCACCGAGTCTGGCCTGGCGGGCATGACAGCCGGCGCCGACCGCCAGTCCGGGGTGCCGTCCTCGGGCAGGCCGATCGGCTGCTTGCCGGGGTGGATCTCCGCCCAGTGCGCGTGGTTGAGCTCATGCAGCGTGAAGCACGCGTTCAGCGCGTTGTAGAAGCCCATGTTGTCCACGCTCTGGTTCACCGACTCCTTGATCATGAGCGCGGTCATCGTCGGCAGCTTCGCGATCCTGCGCGCGAACTCCAACGTCCGCTCGGTCAGGTCGCCCGGCGGGAAGATCTTAGACACCATGCCCAGCCGGCAGGCCTCGGCGGCGTCGATGGAGTCGCCGGTCAGCAGCAGTTCCTTCGCCTTGCGCGGGCCGAACTCCCACGGGTGCGCGAAGTACTCCACGCCGCACATGCCCAGCCTGGTCCCAACCACGTCCGCGAACACAACGTCGTCGGCGGCGACGATCAAGTCGCACGCCCACATCAGCATCAGCCCCGCCGCGTACACCGCGCCCTGCACCTGGGCGACGGTAATCTTGCGCAGGTCGCGCCACCGGCGGGTGTTGGTGAAGAAGAAGTGCCATTCCTGCAGCGTCCGCTGCTCCGCGCCGACCCGGCTGCCCCCGTAGTGGCCGTACGTGGGATGCTGCCCGGGCCCCGGCTCCCGCTCTTCCCTGTGCTCGCGCGACCCGAGATCATGCCCGGCGGAGAACATCGGCCCGGCCCCGCCCAGGATCACCACCCGGACCTGGTCGTCGGCCTCGGCCGCCAGCATGGCGTCGTTCAGCTCCACGAGCAGGCCACGGTTCTGCGCGTTACGGGAACCGGGACGGTTCAGCGTGATCCGCGCTATCGTCCCCTCATCGACCAGCTCATAGGTCAGGTACTTGTAGCTGGGCATCCGCTTCTCCTCGCACCGGCCAGCCGCCGAATTAAAGATATCTATCCTAGTTATATCATTTTATTGTTCCGGCTGGCCGCCACGACGGCTCGCCACCGTTCCCGCCCGCTGGGGGAGCCGAGGTCGGCACCGTAGGGAGCGACGCGGTCGACGAGCCCGCCGTAACGACGGGCAAGCACACCGGGCAACTCCTCCCAGGTGGCGGCCACGCTGTAGGAGTCGAGCATCTCCCCGGTGATGAGCGCCGCCATGGCGGCGGTGTCGCCGCGGGCGAGCAGCTCATGCAGCCGGTCGCAGACGTCGCCCCAGCCATGCGCCTCGAAGACGGGGCGGTATGTGCGGGTGGAACCGTAGAACGCGATCTGCCTCGCGATGCCGGCCCGCTGACGGTCGATCTCGGCCTGCGTTTCGCCGGCGGCCACGAACACCGGACAGCACACGGTGACGGCCTCGCGCTCGCGCCCGGCGGCCCGGGCCCCGGCCGCCACCGCCGGCAGCGCCGTCGCGCGCAGGTACTCGGCCGAGTGCAGCGGGTGCAAAAAGACGCCGTCATAGCATTCCCCGGCCAGCCGCAGCATGGCCGGGCCTACGGCGGCGACCCAGACCGGCACATCCGGGTGGCTGATCGGACCTGGGTTGAAGAAGTCGGTCAGCAGCGAGAACTCGTAGAAGTCGCCGGCGAACCGCAGGCGCCCGCCGCCCTGGAACGCGGCGAAGATCGCGCGCAGCGCGTGCACGTATTCGCGCATCCGTGCGACCGGCCGGTCGAAGGGCACCGCGAACCTGCGCTCGATGTGTGCCTTGACCTGCGTGCCCAGGCCGAGGACGAACCGGCCGCCCGACATGTCGGCGAGGTCCCAGGCCGCCTGAGCGGTGACCATCGGGCTGCGCGGGAACGCGACCGCGATCCCCGGGCCTGCCTCGATCCGCCCGGCCGCGGTCAGTGCCGCCGCGCAGGTAAGGAAGGGGTTGTGGCGGGTCTCGGTGACCCACATGCCCGCGAAGCCGGCCTCCTCCACCGCCCGCGCCGTGGCCGCCGCCTCGCCGAGCGGCAAGCCGTCAGGGAAGTAGCAGTCGATCTCCATCGTCCCTCCTCGCTGACAGCGAGAGCCTACCCGCAATACAGATAAATATGTAAACTATTTTATGGACGAGCCGGGAGGACATCGATGGCGCACGACATCACCGTGGGGCTGCGGGCACCGTACGACGCGCCCGGCGGCGCGGAGGCACTCGCCCGGTTCGCCGCCCTGGTGGACGCCACCAGTATCGACCGGGTATGCGTCGGCGACCATGTCACCTTCAAAGGCGGCCGCGGCTTCGACGGGCTCGTGAACGCCACCGCGCTCGCGGTGCTGTCCCGGCGGATCACCGTGCAGACCGCGGTGTACCTGCTCCCGTTGCGGCATCCGGTCCCGGTGGCGCGGCAGGTCGCCTCGCTCGCCGCGCTGGCGCCAGGACGACTGGAGTTCGGCGTGGGGATCGGCGGCGAGGACCCGGCGGAGACGCGCGCCTGCGGCGTCGACCCGGCCACCCGGGGGCGCCGGATGGACGAGGCGCTGACCGTCCTGCGTCCGCTGCTCGGCGGCGGCGAGGTCACGATGCCCGGTGACTTCTTCACCCTGGACCGAGTCCGCGTCCGCCCGGCGCCGGCGCCCGCAGTGCCGATCGTGATCGGCGGGCGGTCGGACGCGGCCTTGCGCCGGGTTGCCCGGCATGGCGACGGCTGGCTGGGGTTGTGGGTCTCGCCGCGGCGTTACGCGGAGGCCACCGAGCGGATCAGCCGGTACGCGTCCGACGCGGGCCGGGAGTCCACCCGCTGGCGGCACGGCATGCACGTGTGGTGCGCGTTCGGCGCCGCCGCCGCCGCGCGGGCCCGGCTCGCGGCGGCCATGGAGGACTTCTACCAGACCCCGTTCGGGAAGTTCGACCGGTACTGCCCGTGCGGGACGCCAGCAGAGATCGCCGCGGGCTTGCTTCCGTACGTGGAGGCTGGCTGCCGGTCGTTCAACCTGATCCCGCTGGCGGACAGCCAGGAGGAGGCGATCGAGGGGACGGAGGCGGTACGCGCCGCGCTGCGAGGAGCGGCCCGCGCGGCGAGTCACGACCGTACGTTCGGAAAATTCATTATATAATTTATCTATACCTGAGTCAGCAGACCGCGAGGAGTGCCACCGGTGACCGCAGAGCAGAACCCAGTCATCCGCGTCGAGTCTGACGGCCCGCTCCGGATCGTCACCCTCAACCGGCCGGAGACCATGAACGCGTTCGACCGCGAGATGCAGGCCGAACTGCCTCGGGTGCTGACCACGATCAGCCAGGACCGCGAGGCACGCGCGGTCGTGCTGACCGGGGCGGGGCGCGCGTTCAGCGCCGGCGGGGACATCGCCAACTTCCCGCTGAACCGGGCCGACCTCTACCACCGCAGGGCGGGCCTGCGAGAGGGCCGGCGGCTTTTCGACGAGCTGATCAGCCTGCACTTGCCCGTGGTGGCGGCCGTCAACGGTCCCGCGGTCGGCCTCGGCTGCACGGTGGCAACCGCGTGCGACATCGTGTTCATGGCGGAAGACACGTTCCTCGCCGACCCGCACGTCACGGTCGCGCTGGTGGCCGGCGACGGCGGCGCGGTCACGTGGCCATCGCTCACCAGCCTGCTCAGGGCCAAGCAGTACCTGCTCACCGGCGACCGGATGCCCGCCCGCGAGGCGCTGGCCGTCGGCATGGCCAACTTCGTGGTGCCCGCCGCGGAGCTGATGGACGCCGCGACCGCGTTCGCGCGCCGCCTGGCCAGCCTGCCGCCGCAGGCCGTCCAGGACACCAAGCTGGTGCTCAACCAGCTACTGCGGGAACGCGCGGCGTCGGTGCTGCCCTTCGGGCTGGCGGCGGAGAGCCAGTCCAGCGACACCGTGGAGTACGCCGAGGCGCCGGCCAAGTTCGAGGCGGAGCGGGCCGCGCGGCGCGCCAGCCGGCGCAACGGCGCCGGATCCTGAGCGGGGCCCCGCGGTCACCGGCCGGGCGGAGTCAGCAGGCGCCGGGCCTCCGGCGTCCCGTCGAGCAGGCGGTTCGTCCGCCGGATCACCTGCCACGTCCCGTCGATGCGCTCGAGTTCCCACCGGTTGGCGCTGACCCGCTCCAGCCGCCAGTGCGGGCCGTCCTTGAGGTAGACGCGGGAGTGATTCACCGCGACCGCGACGTCGCCATTGACCGAGACCCGCGGCGCGCTCAGGACGTGAGCGCAGCCCGCCTCGAGATAGCCCTGGTGCCGTTCGCCGTAGACGAGGCCGCCCACGGCGGCACGGCCGGCGTAGGGAGTGACGCCGCCGGGGTCATACACACCGTCCGCCGACCAGAGCTCGCCGACCGCCTCGGCGCTCTCGCTGTCCACCGCGGGACCGTACGTCGCGATGAGCTGGCCGATAGCCAGCTGGTCTTCGAGAGCCCGGACGCGTCGTTCCAGGGCAGCGATCCGGTCGTCCGCCATACGAATAATTAAATCATCTACCCATAACTGCGAGCCGCGGACCGGGGGCCGCCAGCAGAGGGCGAGCAGCACCGCGGCGCCGCCCGCTCCGGCTCCGCAGGCGGCGGCGAACCACGCCCATCCAGGAGGGTCGAACAAGCCGAGCGCGTGATCGACTGACCATCGGCCTGGGCCGGTGCCAGCCAGAGCCACCGCGCAAGCCGACAGGGTCATGACGTATTCGTAGCCCTCACCGGGGCGGAAGATGAAGAATCCGTTGCGGGCATGGTTAGTCACCCAGGCAACGAGCATGGTGCCGAGCAGGCCCGCGGCGCCGAGGACCGTCAGGAAGCCCAGCCCAAGCGACAGTCCTGAGGCGATCTCCGTAAGGCTCGCGACCCAGGCATGGACGATGCCCGGGTTCATTCCCAGGGAACTGAACCAGCGGCCCGTCCCCGCGATCTTGCCGCCGCCGGCAATGTGATTGAAGCCGTGCGCGAGGCACACGGCAGCGATGGCGCAGCGCAGGACCAGCAACCCGGCATCCGCGGGATTTGTCATACCCCACCGTCGCCTGGGCGTACAGCCGGCGAAAACACTGGAACCGCTTCGGCCTGAGCGTCGTGGCGCTGGAAGCGGATCCGCAGCGGGGTGCCGACGGCTAGCCGGGCGGGGTCGGCGTCGACGACCTGAGACCACCACCAGGGGCCCTCAGCCAATTCGGCGATGGCCAGGATCGTGCGGTCCGCCTCCCCGGAGGCGCCGGGTTTGCCGTGGGAGACAGTCCAGCTGACAAGGACCGCATCGCCCGAAGCGGGTCGCCAGTCCAGCGCCACGGCGGAGCAGCGCTCGCATTGGGCGGCTTGCGGGGCGGACAGGGCGTCGCAAGCGGTGCAGTGGCGCAGCAGGAACTGGCCAGTCGCTGCACCGTCAAAGAATTCCGCGGTCGCGGCGTCCCGGGTCACGGGTCCGACTGCCATTGCTGTGGTTCCTTCCGGTCAGGGTGCCGCGGCGAGAACGAGGGTGCTGTGGTGATCGAGCACGCCGCCGTTGCCCGAGACCAGAACCAGCTGGTGGTCGCGGACCTGCCGTTGGCCGGCCTGGCCGCGGGCCTGGATGACGGCCTCGGAGAGCGGGGTCATGCCCCACATGTAGTACGCGGAGAGCTGGCCGCCACCGGTGTTGACCTTGAGCTTGCCCTCCGGGCCGAGGACGCCCGAGGCGGCGAACGGGCCGCCCTCGCCTTTGCCGCAGAACCCGTAGTCCTCGAGGGTCACCAGAACGGTATAGGTGTAGCAGTCATAGAGCTCGACGACGTCGATGTCGGCCAGCTCGGCATCGGCCATCCTGAGCGCCGCTGGCCCGGCGGTGGCCGCCCCCGAGATCAGGCCGAAGTCGTCGAACCGCCGTCCGGAATGGCCCGGATGCGCCTGGGCCCAGCCGCGGACGTACACCGGCGGCTGACGCAGGCCGGCGGCACGCTCCGCGGAGGTGACGATGACCGCGATGCCGCCGTTGGACACGAGGCAGCAGTCGAGCAGGCGGAAAGGCTCGGCGATCCACCGGGACGCGTGGTAGTCCTCGATCGTGATCGGCGTGCGCAGCTGGGCCAGCGGGTTCAGCACCGCCCAGTCGCGCTGGGCGACAGCGATCGTGCCCAGCTGATCGCTGGTGGTGCCGAACCGCTCCATGTGCCGGCGCGCCGCCATCGCGTATCTCGGGTTCGCGCCGACGATCCCGGCGGCGGCGGACAGCCCCCGCCATCCCGACGGGACTCTCGCCGCGTTGCCGTAGGCCGCGGCGCTCGACGTACCCGGCCGCAGTGGCGCGTCGGCCCACACGCAGGCGACCGTGCTGGCCAGGCCGGACTGCACGGCCATCGACGCCACCTGTACCATCGCTCCCGCCGTGGAGCCGTAGGCCTGCATCTCCGACAGCAAGGCCAGATCGTGCAGCCCGAGGTCCAGCTGGAGGTCAAGCTGAACGCCGTGGCTGATGCCCGAGGAGACGAGCAGTCCGTCGATAGCGCCCAGGGCCAGTCCGGCGTCCGCGGCCGCCCGCCGGACGGCGTCGGCGGCGAACTGCGCCGCTGTCGGCCCGTAGACCTTGCCCAGCTCGGTGATCCCCAGGCCGCAGATGACGGGCCGCCGGCCGGCGGGAGCGCTGCGCGGGCCGCCGTCCGGCGCCACGCCCGCAGCCCCGGTCAACGGGCTTCCCACCGCGGGGCGCGCTTCTCGGCGAACGCGCGGGGGCCTTCGGCGGCGTCGGCGGTCCGCCTCAGCGCCTGGGCCTCG
>DATBBI010000419.1:0-12466 GCA_036271115.1 Trebonia sp. | reverse complement strand
GGGCGGACGGTCTGCCGCGCGGTTAGCGCGGCGAACCGGACCAGCGCGGCCGCCAGCGGCAGGGCCGACAGCAGGTGCCACGGCCGGGCGGCCGTGGTCTCGTTGGCCGCCCACATCAGGTACGTCGCCAGCATGCCCAGCCCGACCAGCAGCTGCCCGACCCGGAGCATCCCAGGACGGTACCACCGCATGACCGGGCGGTGCCGCACCGCGTCCTCGCCCAGGCTGGTCAGCTCGGTGTACCGCTTGGCGATGGCCACGAAGAGCGCGCCCAGGCTGCACACCAGCAGGAACCAGATCGACGGCTTGACGTGCGTCGCCGCCGCGCCGCCGAGCACGCGCAGCAGGAAACCGGAGGCGACGAGCAGCATCTCGAGGAACGGGACGTGCTTGAGCCGGAACGAGTACAGGAACTGCAGGCAGAGGTAGACGGAGACCGCCGCGACAAGCCGGGGCTCGCGGATGAGCAAGCCCGAGCCGATGGCGAGGACGACCGCGAGCGCGCCGAGCACGAGCGCGTGCTGGGCGGGCAGTGCGCCGGAGGCGATCGGGCGGTTCCGCTTGACCGGGTGACGCCGGTCGCGATCGGCGTCGACGACGTCGTTGACGAAGTACACCGCCGCCGAGGCGCAAGCGAAGGCGAACATCGCGATCACCCCGTAGGCGAAGCCGTGGTTGCGGCCCAGTGAGCCGGCGGCTAGCGGCGCAGCGAACACCAGGAGATTCTTCGGCCACTGCCGTGGCCTGGTCTCCCTGATGACCGCGATGAGCCACCGCGAAGGGGTGACCGGCAGAGCCGCGGCGGACACCGCGGCCTGTGGTCCCGTGTCTTTGCCAGGGACCAGGGTTTTGTCTATCGTCACCGCGCGTATACCGCCGTGAAGTCCCGGGTGTAGGTCGAGTAGTACGAGTAAGCGCTCTGCTGCTGTGTCGGCAGCAGGTTAACCGGCGTCGGGTCTGACGGGTGGCTGTTTGCGTTGTAATACTCGTACTTCATCCAGTACGGGTTGATGTCGAGCTGCATGCCCTCGACCGCGCCCGCCCGCTGCAGCAGGTCGGCCAGGTCCTGGACGTTGAGCGCCGGGCCGTAGACGTAGATGATCCTGCCGTCCTTGGTGATGCCGAGCCCGGAACGCCAGACGTAGTAGCCGCCGCCCAGCGTGGCGCCGAAGTTCGTTTCTACGTTCTGGTTGAGGTTCGGCTCGGTCTTGCCACGGTCGATGAGCAGCTTCAGGTTCTGCCGCACGCCTTCGATCGACGAGTTCATCCTGAAGTCGCGGCCCCACTCGCCGATCTTGACCGTGCCGTTCTTGTAGTACACGATCGACGCCTCGCCGGACACGAGCGAGCCGTGGTACTCACCGTTGAGGTAGAAGCCGCCTCCCGCGCTGTCCAGCTTGAAGCCGCCGTTGAACGTGGCGAGCAGGCCGGTGCGGTGGCCAGACGCGATAGAGGTCGCCCCCCACGTCCCCCAGTTGCCCGGGCCAGGATCTTCCGAGCCGGGGTGCAGCTGGAACGAGACCAGCCGCTGGTCCATCGATGCGATCCCGTTGACGTAGGACGTGTACGTGGCGTCCCGCAGGAAGGTGGTGAAGATCGCGGGCTGGCCCTTCACCTTCTCCACGACCCGCCACTGCCCCTCTCCGGGCAGCGGCGCGCCGGCCAGCGACTTCAGCGTGGCCGGGATGTCGGGCGTGAAGCCCTTCGCGTGCGCCTTGGCCGGGCTGACCTGCTGTCCCTTGGGTATGGCGAGCGAGAAAGACGGCTTGCCGCCGGTCTTGGGCGGGTTGTAGCTGAGCCACTCGCCGAACGTGACGACAGGGCCGAGGTAGTGGTCGCGGGCCCATTCGGCGAGGTTGGACGACAGGCTCTGGCCATTGTTGGCGGTGATCGCCTGGCCGATCGAGAACGTCACCCAGATCAGGAACACGCCGAACAGCGCGGCGACGATGCGGACGGACCGCAGCCGCGCGATCTTGCGCGTCCTGCGGAACCGGACCTTCCGCTTGGGTCCACCGCCCGGCCGAGACCGTCCGGGGCCGGGCCCGCCGGGGCCGCCGGGACCGCCGGGACCGCCCGGGGCGCCGCGTTCCCGGTAGCCGCGCGGGCCTGCGTCCTGCTGGTAGCCGTACGGCTGCTGGACGGTCGTCTGGTCGGCGTACCCCTGGTACGCCTGCGCCGGCTGCCCGGCGTAGCCCTGCGCCGCGAACCCCTGGTCCGCGCGTCCCTGGCCGCCGTACCGCTGGCCGCCGTACCGCTGGTCACCGTAGCCAGGGCCGGGGCCGGGTGGGCCGCCCTGGCCGGGACCGCCGTAGCCGGGGCCGGCATAGCCGCGGCCGTTGGGCTGCTGGCCGCCGCCCCGCTGCGGTGAATAGCCCGGGCGGTCGAAACCGCCCTGCTCGGGGTATGCCGCGCCGCCGCGCTGCCGGGCGTTATAGCCCGGTGCGGCTGGCGGAGGACCCTGGGGGCCTGGAGTACCCTGAGGGCCCTGAGGGCCATAGCCCTGGCCGGGGTAGCCCTGGCCGCGCTGCGGATCCTGGCCTCGCTGCGGGGCACCCGGAGCCCCGCCTGGGGCCCCGCCTGGCCGCTGGCCCGGGTACCCCTGGTTGCCGTACCCGGCGGGGTTGTAACCCTGGGGGCCCTGACCACCCGGAGCGCCCTGCGGGCCTTGCGGCCCCTGCGGCCCTTGCGGGTCCTGCGGCCTCTGCGACCCCTGAAAGTTCTGCGGAACCTCGCCACCGCGCCTGTCGTCGCGCCCGGTTCCTGGCACGTTCCGCTCCCCGTCTCGCCCTTGGCCGCGTTCCGGCTCGTAGGGCCACTCGGGACGGGCGCCAGAGGGCGCCGTTCGGGACATGTCGGTGTACCTCCCGCGTAGTGCTTCCCGCAGGGGAAGCTACCCACCCCACATGAAGAAATCGTTACATGCCCGATGTCCTATGAGGCTAAGTTAACAGGTGCTTCCGGTGCTCTATGCGGGAGCGCGATGTACGCGCTGCTGTCAGAATATGCGGTCGGACATCCGATGAGGGCTCAACTTCACGGCGCCGTCCCAATTTGCTTCCCGTATCGCCTTCATGGCCTGTTTCCGGGTTGCCGGGTCCATCCGGTCGATAAACAGCACGCCGTCGAGGTGGTCGGTCTCGTGCTGGATGCAGCGGGCCAGCACGTCGGTCCCGACCAGCTGCACCGGGTCGCCGCGATCGGTAAAGCCGCGGGCCACCGTATTGAGCCGCCGCTTGACGTCGTAGTAGATGCCGGGGAACGACAGGCAGCCCTCCTCGCCGTCCTGCTCCTCGTCGTCGGGGAAGCTGAGCTCCGGGTTGACCAGGTAGCCACGCTCGCTGCCCACGGCGTACGCGAACACCCGCAGCCCCACCCCGATCTGCGGCGCCGCCAGGCCGGCGCCCTGGGCGTCGTCCAGCGTCTGGGTCAGGTCCTTCACCAGGTTCTGCAGCTGCTTGTCGAAGTCGGTGACGGGGTCGGCGACGGTACGCAGGATCGGGTCGCCAAAGAGCCGGACTGGTCGGATTGCCATGCCTTTGAGGTTAGCCGCTGACGCCGGCGCAAGACACGGCCACGCAACTAAGTTGACAAGATCGACTCATGAAAGATATAAATTGAGTTGTAAGTTTCTTACAGAGGGCGAAGCCAGGTGGCAGGCCCTCTAGGAGGCAGCGATGTACCTGACTACCCGTGACCCGTTCACCCGGGACTTCGACCGGATCGTCCGGCGTGCGTTCGCCACCGGCTTCGGCCCGGCCAGCACCGCCCTGCCGATGGACACTGTCCGTCGCGACGGCGAGCTCGTGCTGCGCTTCGACGTCCCCGGCGTCGACCCGGAGAAGATCGACGTCACCGTCGACCGCGGCGTGCTCACCGTGAGCGCCACCCGCGAGGAGACCCGCACCGAGGGTGAGTCCCCGGTCGTCCGCGAGCGGCTGTTCGGCAGCTTCCGCCGCAGCGTCCGGCTGGCGGAGAACCTGGACGCCGACGCCATCGAGGCGAGCAACAACGACGGTGTTCTCGAGATCCGCATCCCGGTTCGCGAGGAGGCCAAACCCCGCAAGATCGAGGTCGGCACCAGCAAGGAGCTGGCCAGCTAATCAGCTGACGAGCGACGAGCGACACTAGCGGCCGGCGGGGCGATGCGCACCGCCGGCCGCTTAGCATTCCCTGAGGGAGGTGAGCCATGGAGCCCTTCGAGGACGAGAACGTCCCGCTGTTCACCGTCGGCCAGGTCGCGGAGATGCTCGCGGTCAAGCAAGCCTTCCTGCGCCGCATCGACGAGCTCCAGGTCGTCACCCCGCAGCGCTCCGCCGGCCGCCAGCGCCGCTACACCAGGGTGGAGATCCGCGTCATCCAGCAGGTCGCGTCGATGGCCGGCGAGGGCATGACGCTGCCCGCGATCCGGCGGATCATCGAGCTGGAAAGCAAGCTGGCTGAGGTCGCCGCCCAGCGCGACGAGCTCGCGGCGCGGCTGCATGAAGTTTCCTCAGAACGTGCGCGCCTTACTCACCGGCTCAACGCTTTGCTCCGCGGAGTCAGCCGGGATCGTTCCGACGAAGAAGAATAGGACGAAGCCCCGCTAGCACAGCCGGGTCGTCGATGGTCGAAGGAACCGGCTCTTCCTTGCCGTTGGCGATACCCCGCATGGTCTTGCGCAGGATCTTCCCTGATCGTGTCTTCGGCAGGCCTGGCACCACGTCGATCGTGCGCAGCGCCGCGATCGGGCCGATCCGCTCGCGGATCATCGCGGCGAGCTCCGCGGCCAGCGCCTCCGGGTCGGCGGTGACGCCCGCCTTGAGAACCACGAGACCGCGCGGCACCTCGCCCTTGAGCTCGTCGGCCACCCCGAAGACCGCGCATTCGGCGACCGCGGGGTGGCTGGCGAGCACCTCTTCCATCTCCCCGGTGGACAGCCGGTGCCCGGCCACGTTGATCACGTCGTCGGTGCGGCCCATGACGTACAGGTAGCCCTCCGCGTCGCGGTAGCCGCCGTCGCCCGTGAGGTAGTAACCGGGATACCTGGCCAGGTACGAGCGGATGAAGCCCTCGTCGTCGTGCCACAGCGTCGGCAGGCAGCTCGGCGGCAGCGGCAGCCGCAGCGCGATGTTCCCGGTATCGCCTGGCTCCGCCTCGTTGCCGTTCTCGTCGAGGATGCGCAGGTCATATCCCGGCATCGGGAAGGTGGGCGATCCCGGTTTGGTCGGCTTGGGGTCCAGGCCCATCGGGTCGGCGGCGATCGCCCAGCCGGTCTCGGTCTGCCACCAGTGGTCGATGACAGGAACCTTCAGCAGGTCGCCGGCCCAGCGGTAGGTGTCGGGGTCGAGCCGCTCGCCGGCCAGGAACAGGTACCTGAAGCTGCTGAGGTCGTAGCCGGCCTTGAGCGTGCCTTGCGGGTCTTCCTTGCGGATCGCGCGGAACCCGGTCGGCGCGGTGAACAGGCTCTTGACGTTGTGCTCGCTGATCACGCGCCAGAACGCGCCCGCGTCGGGGGTGCCCACCGGCTTGCCCTCGTACAGGATCGTGGTGCAGCCGGCCAGCAGCGGCGCGTACACGATGTAGGAGTGCCCGACGACCCAGCCGATGTCGGACGCGGCCCAGAACACCTCGCCCGCGCCGGTGTCGTAGATGTTCCGCATCGACCAGGTCAGCGCGACCGCGTGGCCGCCGTTGTCGCGGACCACGCCCTTGGGCTTCCCGGTGGTGCCCGACGTGTACAGGATGTAGAGCGGGTCGGTCGCGCCGACGGCGACGCAGGGCGCCTGGCCGGTGCCGGCCGCCATCAGCTCGTGCCAGTCCAGGTCACGTGCCGTCATCGCGGCGTGCGCCTGCGGGCGCTGCACGATGACCGTTCGCGCCGGCTTGTGGGCGGCCTCGTCGATGGCCTTGTCCAGGATCGGCTTGTACTCGATAACCCGCTTGCCCTCGATGCCGCAGGAGGCGGAGACGATCAGCTTCGGCGTAGCGTCGTCGATCCGCACCGCGAGCTCGTGCGCGGCGAACCCGCCGAACACCACCGAGTGGATGGCGCCGAGGCGGGCGCAGGCCAGCATGGCGACCACGGCCTCGGGGATCATCGGCATGTAGATGACGACGCGGTCGCCCTTCTGGATGTCCAGGCCCTGGAGGACCGCGGCGAACCTCGCCGTCTCGTCGCGGAGCTGCCGGTAAGTGAACGTCTTCGCGGTGCCGGTGACCGGGGAGTCGTAGATCAGCGCGTGCTGCTCTCCGCGGCCGCCGTCGACGTGGCGGTCGAGGGCGTTGTGGCAGGTGTTCAGCGTGCCGCCAGCGAACCACTTGTAGAACGGCGGGTTGCTGTCGAGGATGACCCGCGGGTCCTGGTACCAGTCGACGGCGGTGGCGGCCTCGGCCCAGAAGCCGGCCGGGTCGGCGAGGCTACGGCGGAAGACGTCCTCGTATCTGCCCATGACCGCAGGGTAGGCCTGGTGCGGGCGGGTTGCCTAGCGGGGCACGGGCTAACGTCCCTGTGCCGCGCTTTGGTGGCCGCCCCAGGCCTGTCGCGCGGGCCGCGATTATGCCCGGCAGAGAATCTCGCCGTGGATGACGGCGAACCAGCCGTCCGGGTCGGCGGCCCAGGCGCGCCAGCCGTCGGCGATCCGCTCCAGGTCCGCGATGGTCGCGTGGCCACCGCCGGTGGCGTTGGCGGCGTAGGCGGACTTGACCGTGCGGTCGGCCCACAGGCCGCCCCACCAGTCACGATCCTCCGGGGTGGCGTACGTCCAGGTCGACGTCGAGACCATGATGTCATCCAGGCCCGCCGCCCTGGCCCAGGCGTGCATCCGGCGGCCGGCGTCGGGCTCCCCGCCGTTGCCGCGGGCCACCTTCTCGTACAGCGCCAGCCAGTCGTCGAGCACCGGGAGGGCCGGGTACCAGACCATGGCGCCGTAGTCCGCGTCGCGGGCGGCGACCAGGCCGCCGGGCTTCGTGACCCGGTGCATCTCGCGCAGCGCCAGGACCGGGTCGCTGAGGTGCTGGAGCACCTGGTGGGCGTGCACCACGCAGAACGTGTCATCCGGATAGTCGAGTGCGTAGACGTCGCCGGTCGTGAAGTCGAGGTTCTCGCGGCCGGCCGTCAGTTCCCTGGCCTGCTCGACGATGTCCGGCGCTGCGTCGATGCCGGTCACGTGCCCCCGCGGCACGTAGCCGGCCAGGCCCGCGGTGATCGTGCCGGGACCGCAGCCGACGTCGAGGATCCGCATGTGCGGCTTCAGGTGCGGCAGCAGGTAAGCGGCGGAGTTCTCGGCGGTGCGCCACCGGTGCGAGCGCAGCACCGACTCATGATGACCGTGTGTGTAGACCTCTGGCATGCGGTCTAGCGTAACTCGAGTCTTACTTACTGAGCTAATGCGTCTCAAAATGTGGACATCAGACGCGCCGCCAGCGATTATGCGGGTTACCGGTCCTCGCTCTCGTTCTCGCCGGCGGCGAACCGGTCGGCGAGGTCGCGCGGAGCGCACGCCAGCCAGCCGTCGGTGAGAGCCTCGCTGAGTACCGTCGGCGTCACCTCGTCCAGCTGCACGAGATAGGCGCTGAACCCGTTGAAGTGCGGGATCGTGAAGAAGGCGTCCGGGTGTGCCGCGAGGATGGCCTCCTTCTCGGCCAGGCCGGCGGTGCGGATCGCGAGAATCGGGCCGTCCGGCGGCTGTTCGTCGCCGAACCGCTTGATGTCCGCCTTGCTGAACGGGCGCTCCCAGGCGAACGCCTTGCCGTCGACCTCCCAGGTCCTGTTGGTCTTCCTGTACTTGTCGACGCCCTCGGTGACCTGGGGCAGTCCGGCGGCCAGGCGTGCCACGTCGTCGAAGGTCTGCACCCTAAGACGGTACGCCCTCGGCTTCGGTCAGCTCGGCAAGGGCGGGGACACGCTCGGCGAGCAGGCTCGCGCCGAGGCACGCCGGGCAAGTCGCCTCCCGCCACGCGCCGGGCGCCCCGCCCTTGCGCCGCCTGACCCGCCAGAAGACCAGCGTGCCGACAACAAGCACGGCGAGCACCGCGATGGCCGGTCCCTTGGCCTGGTTGAAGGCCCGCACGGCGAGCGGGCCGAGCAGCAGGCCGAGCACTAGATGGAGCTGGAGGAACACGCTGCTCCCGACGATGAGCGCGGGCAGCGCGCGCCGCGCGCTCAGCCCGGAGACGCCCGCCGCTATCACGGTAAGGGTCCGCAGCCCAGGGGTCCCGCGCCCCAGCGCGAGCCCGGGGAGTCCCCGGGTCTCGGCGAAGGCGG
Source organism: Trebonia sp. (assembly GCA_036271115.1). Classification (GTDB taxonomy): domain Bacteria; phylum Actinomycetota; class Actinomycetes; order Streptosporangiales; family Streptosporangiaceae; genus Trebonia. Next base: position 4,221 of record DATBBI010000419.1, on the reverse strand, counting down.
CCGCGCGGCCAACCCGCGCCTGGGTCAGGCCCAGTCGCGGCCCGAACCTGGCGATGATCCGGTGAGCCGGGCCCCGGCACGCCAGGAACAACGCCGTGGTGCCGACGATCGCGATGACCTCAAAACCCGCCACCGCCAGCCACAACGGGAACTTTCCCGCCGCGACCCGCTCTCCCACCGTGAACATCACCAGGTCGGCGGGCAGCGGGATCGGGACGCCCGCTTCCATCGGCAGCAGCACCACCAGGGCCGCCAGCCCGCTCAGTCCCGCGGCGCCGCCCTTCATCTCATCCCCCGCCCGGCCGGCTCCGGTTAATTCCGGCCCTTTCCTCAAAATTCGTCGCCCGGGCACCGGGCGGATCACAATGGCGGGGTGATCGAGGACCTGATCGACCGGATGGCCGCCCTGCTCGAGTCGCTGCGCACCGCCGGCGACCAGCGGCAGTACTTTCACGCGACGTACCAGCGAACGACGATCGCGGTGGCGGCGGAACTCCGGCGCGGCGGCTTCACCGACGCCGAATGGGTCGAGCGGTGGGACGTCGCGTTCGCCGACCTGTACCTGGACGCGCTCAGGGCGGCGCTGGCGGGCAGCCGCCCGACACGGCCCTGGGAGATCGCGTTCGGCGCGCCCGCCGGGCTGCCGCCGCTCCGCCACGTCCTGCTCGGCATGAACGCCCATGTCAACTACGACCTGCCGCAGGCGCTGCTGGCGGTGATCACCGACGACGAGTTCGGCGACCCGGCGCTGCTGGCCAGGCGGCGGTCCGACCACCAGGCGATCGACCGCGTGCTCTCCTCCCGCGTCGCGGCCGAAGACGACGAACTGGCCTCGGTTTCCGGTCCCGGCACCCTCCTGGACCGGCTGCTCCAGCCGCTCAACCGGCTAGCCACCCAGCGGTTCCTGCGAGAGGCGCGGGAAAAGGTGTGGGCCAACGCGGTCGTCTTGAGCCAGGCGCGCAAGCAGGGCGATGGCGCCTACGCGACCGCCTTGAGACAGCTCGAGGACCTGAGCGCCGCGAAGGTCGCCGCCTTGCAAGCCCCTGGCCAGGTACTGCTGAAGCTCGCCAGCACCGGCTTCGGCGTCCGGCTGCCCGGCTAAGCCAACGATGCGCTTATCCCCGAAGGAGAGACTAGCGCTGGCTCGCGCTCGCGTCTCGGCGCTGCAACCGCGACTTCCGCCGCGCGCGCAGGTAATAGCGGCTGTCAGAGACGTCGTGGTGCTCGCGCATGCGCCTGTGCGTCATGAAATACGGGACGCCCACCGCCAAAGCCACGATTACCACGCCGATAAGGACGCCGCCCCACGCCCAGCCCATAGTCGCCTCCCTGGCAATGTCGGATTCGGATGGGAGACGCACTGCCCGGCTAAGGATGAAATTAACATTCTGGATTGAGAATTTTCCGGCTCACGACCCTGGCGTTACGACCGCGGCCTGATTCGCAGGCCGGCCATCCCGCCGTCGACCGCCAGCGACGTGCCTGTGACCGACGACGCCAGCGGGCTGGCCAGGTACGCGATGCCGGCCGCCACCTCGTCAGGGCTGACCAGCCGCCCCATCGGCTGCCGCCGCTCCAGCGCGGCACGCTCGGCGACCGGGTCGTCGGCCTGGTCGAGCAGCCGGCCGATCCACGGGGTGTCGGCGGTGCCTGGCAGGACGCAGTTGACCCTGATGCCCTCGTGGATGTGGTCGGCGGCCATCGCGAGCGTCAGCGACAGCACGGCGCCCTTCGTGGCGGAGTACAGCGTCCGCTGCGGCAGGCCGGCTATCGCGGCGACCGAGCAGGTGTTGACGATGGCGGCGTGCCCGGACGCGCGCAGATAGGGCAGCGCGGCGCGGGCCACCCGGACCATTCCGACGACGTTGACATCGAACACCCGGTGCCACTCGTCGTCGGAGTTGTCGGCCACCGTACCGATCGCGCCGATGCCCGCGTTGTTCACCACGATGTCGATGCCGCCGAGCCGCTCCGCCGCGGTGTCGATCGCCTCGCGCACCGACGCGTCGTCCGTGACGTCCGCGTAAAGACCAGTGAACTCGTCGCCGGGCTTGAGGTCGAGCACCGCGACCTTCGCGTCGCGGCTGGCGAGCCACCGGGCGGTAGCCAGCCCGATCCCTGACCCGCCACCCGTGACGACCGCCGCCAGCCCGCTTAGTTCCGCCATGGCAACCTTCCTACATCGAAGAGCCGGCCTAGTCCAACTCGGCGGCGATCTCGGCGATGTGGGCGCGGATCCAGGCGTGCGCGGGGTCGGCAGTGTGCCGCGGGTGCCACCATAGCCGCTCGGTGATCGCGGGCAGCGCCACCGGCGGATCAAGCACCCGGATGTCGGCGGTGCGCCGCAGGTGCGGCACGGCCCGTTCCGGCACAACGGTCACCAGATCGGTGCCTTCCAGCAGAAACGGCGCCAGCAGGAAGCTCTCAACGGTGAACTCGATGCGGCGCGGCACCCGGGACCGCTCGAAGTGCTGGTCGACAATCGAGGCCGGCTGCACGCGTCCCACGGAGTAGACAAGGTGCCCGAGCCGCAGGTAGTCGTCCATGGTCATCTGGTCACCGACGGCCGAGTTGCCCGCCCAGACGCAGCACAGCCACCGGTCGGCGAACAGCCGCTGGCTGTCCAGCTGCGCGTCGGGCATGATCTCCTCGGGCTCGATGACAAGATCGGCCGCGCCATCGCGCAGCAGCCCGATCGGATCCGGCGCGCGCGGCAGCACCCGGATGGTGACTCCGGGCGCCGCGGCGGCCAGTCGCCGCACCAGCGGGCCGATGACCATGAGCAGGCTGTAGTCGGAGCAGCTCACGGTCCAGGTCGCCTGGTCCGCCGCGGGATCGAAGCCGGTTCGCTGATCGAGCGCTGCCCGGATGATGGCGAGCGCGTCACGAACAGGCTGCCGGAGCGCATCGGCCCGCGGCGTGGGCACCAGCGTAAAGCCCTCGCGGACGAGCAGGGGATCGCCGAACAGCTTGCGCAGCCGGGCCAGCGTGTTGCTCATGCCTGGCTGGCTCAGGCTGAGCCTGGCCGCCGCTCTGGTCACGCTGCGCTCGTCCATCAGCGCGTCGAACGCCACCAGCAGGTTGAGGTCTACTCCGGCCAGGTCCATGACGCCTTGCCTACCACTAATTATTCAGTTCAGCAATGCTTTGCATTCACAAGTTCCGTTGGCCGAATATCAAGTAGCAGTCCTACGATCAGGCCGTGACCGAGCAAGACGAAGAAATCCAGGTCCCCGTCCTTATCGTCGGCGGGAGCCTGGTGGGCTTGTCCACGGCCCTGCTCCTGGCGCGGTACGGAATCGAGTCGCTCGTGGTTGAGCGCCACTCCGGTACCGCGATCCACCCCCGTGCCGGGCATTTCAACCTGCGCACCCTGGAGATTCTCCGGTCGGCGGGACTCGAGGACACCGTCCGGCGCAAGTCGCGTGAGCAGTACCCGCCGGACGGCGGGATCAGCAACGTCGAGTCCCTGGCAGGGCGGGAGATCGCCACCTACTTCACCGATCTCAACGCCGGCGTCGCCGAGTTCAGCCCGACAATCCGGCTGTTCATCAACCAGGACGCGCTCGAGCCGATCCTGCGGGAACGCGCCGAGTCGCTGGGCGCGCGGACCCGATACCGCACCGAGTGCACCAGCCTGGAGCAGGACGGGGACGGCATAACCGCGGTGCTCACCGACGCGGCGAGCGGGACTCGGTCCCGGGTGCGGGCACGGTACGCGGTCGCCGCCGACGGCAATCGCAGCCCCGTCAGGAACCGGCTGGGTATCGGCATGCGCGGCCACGGCGTGCTGTCGAACAGCATCACCATCTACTTTCGCGCGGAGCGGGACCTCGCGCCGCTGCTGGCCGGCCGGAATCAGGGCGTCCACTACGTCACCAACCCGGTGCTGCGCGGGTTCTTCCGCCTCGACCGCAGCGGTAACGGCGGCTTCCTCGTGGTCAACCTCGTCGGGGACACGGCCCGCCCCGAGATCGTCGCGGCTTACCCGGAGGCGCCCTGGGCGAACGTCGCCGACGGGATCACCAAGGACCGGGCGCTCGAACTGCTGCGCGCGGCGATCGGCGTCCCGGGGATGCCGCTGGTCATCGAGGACATCGCGACCTGGCAGGCCGTCGCCGATGTCGCCGACAGGTACTCCGACGGGCGGGTCTTCCTGGCCGGCGACGCGGTGCATGTGGTCCCGCCGAACGGGGGCTTCGGCGGCAACACCGGCGTCCA
>DATBBI010000418.1:0-8783 GCA_036271115.1 Trebonia sp. | reverse complement strand
AGCCCGGTCGCCGCCCGGTGCACTTCGCCGGCGGCCTCCGCGAGCGGCTTGCCTTCTTCCATGGTCATGACCCGGCCGATCTCGTCGGCCCGCTGGTGCAGCAGCGCGGCGGCCTTGAGCAGGATCCCGGACCGGAAGTCGGGCCCGGCGTCGCGCCACGTGGGGAACGCCTCCTTGGCGGCGGCGATCGCGGCGGCGACATCGCCGGGCTCGGCGAACGGGACGCGGCCGAGCACTTCCTCGGTAGCCGGGTTGACGACGTCGTCGCCCCGGCTGCTCGTGCCGCCCGTCCACTGGCCGTCGATGTAGAGCTTGATCTCCGGGTAATCGCCCTGCCCAGCTGCCGGCGCCATCAGTGGTCCCCTTCCGTCGCGTCGCGCTCGAGCCGCAGCGTCCAGATCGTGTGCGGCGGCGTTTCCTCGTAGTCGTTGGGGCCGTAGTTCTCGTCGACCCGGTCCATGTCGGCGGCGAATTCGACCCGGCCGCCGCACGGGGCGTGGATGAACCGGAAGATGTTCGACCCGACGGTGTGCCTGCCGAGGCGGCGCGCCTCGTGCCAGCCGCGCTCGATCATGTCGTTGGCGCCGACGATCACCTCGTCGACCCGCGCGACCTCGAACGCGCAGTGGTTGACCTGGTTCCTGTCGGGGCGGTGGCACAGCAGCAGCGTGTGGTGGTCGGTGTCGCCTGGCGCGCGCATGAACACGCCGACCTTGGCGACCCGGTCGGTGGGCACGAAGCCGAGCCGGCCGGTGTAGAACGCGACGGCCTCCTCCTTGCCGGCCTTCTGGATGTCGAGCGCCACGTGGCACAGCCGCAGCGGCCGCACCCGGCCCGGGTGGCTGAGCGGCTCGTTCCACCGGTTGACGTTCCCTGTCCTGTTGCCTCCGGGATACCGGGTCTTCCCGGTCAGCGGCTGGCTGACCGCGAGCCCGACGCCGAAGCCGGTCTCGTCGGTCGTGTGCGCCACGCCGTCGGCGTCGGTGTAGATCGACCGGTCGGCGAGCAGCCCGGTGGCCAGCTTGTCCAGTGACTCTTGCGTGTCGACGCCCCAGACGATCTCGCGCAGGCTCGGCCCGTCCTGCACCGCGGGCGGCAGGCTCGAGTCGCCCGCGTCCCGCAGCTCGACGACCTGCCCGGTCTGGGTCGCGAACCGGGCGCCGGTGCCGCCGCCGTCGAGCGGGTCGAGCCCGAAGTCGGTGAAGAAGCGGACGCATTCATCCAGGTTGGGCACGCCGTACACGACCCGTTCCACGCGCATGACCATCATGGCTCGAAGCTTAGGTGTGCCGATCAGTCAACGGGCGAAGCCTTTTGTTGCACGCGCCGTCAGGCCGACTTGGCCTGCTGAACCGGCTTGGGCGGCTGCGCCCGCTGTGCGGGTGCCTGCTTGCGGAACCACTCCGTGACGAAGTCGAGGAAGACCCGGACCCTGGCCTGGGTCTGGCTGCCCGGCGAGTGCAATGCGTACAGCGGGCGGTCCGGCACCTCGCACTCGGGCAGCACCCTGACCAGGGTGCCGTCCGCGAGCTCGTCGCTGACCAGGCGGATGGGCAGCACCGCGACGCCGCGCCCGGCGAGCGCCGCCTTCCGCAGCGTGACGTAGCTGTTCGACGAGTAGACCGGGTCGTTGACCTTCAGGTGCACGTCGTTCCCCGCGTGCTGCAGGTGCCAGATCGGGTCGTTGGTGTTGACCAGGCAGTCGTGCTCGCTGAGCTCGTTGACCTGCATCGGCGTGCCCGCCCTGTGCAGGTAGTTGGGGGAGGCGCACAGCGCGAAATGGAGGTCGGCGATCTTCCTGAGCATCAGGTTGCAGTCCCGCACGTGCCTGGTGTGGAACGCGATGTCGAAGCCCTGGTCGAGGAACTCGTAAGAGCGCTCGGACATGCCGCCGACCTCGAACCGGATGTGGATCTTGGGGTAGCGCGCGGAGAACGCGACGATGGCGTCCCCGACGTCGTTGCTGCCGATCCACTTCGGGCTGATGATGGCGAGCTGCCCCTCGGCCTTGTCGCGCAGCCCCCTGAGCTGCGCCTCTTCGCGGTCGATCTCGTCGATGATCCGCGAGGCGAACGCGGCGTACCTGGTGCCGGCCTCGGTCAGGCTGATGGTCCTGGCGGTGCGGTTGACCAGGTGCACGCCAAGCGCGCGCTCGAGCTCGGCGACGTGCCGCGACACCAGGGAGCCGGAGATCCCGAGCGCCCGCGCCGCCTGGCTGAAGCTGCGGGACTTCGTCACGCCGACGAAGCTGCGCATGATCGTAAGCTGATCCATCTCACTCCTCGCCGCTGAGGATCCGCCAGCAACGCTGTCATGTCCAGTCGCCGGCCCCTCCCAAGTGCGCAACCTTAGCTTTCAAAAACCGCAGATAGCGCTCTTGACCTGGAACAAGACAAACGTAACAGACACTGCTGAGTGCCACCGCTGGAAGCCCTCTGGACAGCGCCTGGGAACATGGCAACCGCAGTCGGGGCTCTAACTGTGGTGGGCACAGATAAGGCGAAAACCTCGGCGAAGCCGACCGGTTCGGAGACCGAGGTGACAGGCGGGATATGGGCACCGGAGCGCCGCCTGCTGACGGTTGGCCTCGTGCTCGCGGTCACCTTCGTCGCGTTCGAGGCGCTCGCCATCGCCACCATCTTGCCGGTGGTCGGCCGCCACCTGGGAGATCTCCGTCTCTACGGGTGGGTGTTCAGCGCATTCCTGCTGGCGAGCCTGATCGGGATCGTGGTCGCCGGGACGCTCGCCGACCGTGTGCCGCTCTGGCGGCCGATGCTCGCCGGCCTTGCCCTGTTTGCCCTCGGCCTGGTCATCGGCGGGACCGCGCCGGACATGCCGGTTCTCGTGGCGGGCCGTGCGGTACAGGGCCTTGGCGCGGGGGTCGTCCCCGCGGTGGCCTACGTGGCGATCTCCCGGTGCTATGCCGAGGAATCCCGGCCGCGCATGTTCGCCGTCCTTTCCACCGCATGGGTGGTGCCCGGCCTGATCGGGCCGGCCGTCGCCGCCCTGGTGGCCGCGGCAGTTGGCTGGCGGTGGGTGTTCCTTGGCTTGCTGCCGCTGGTGATCGCGGCCGGGGTGCTGGTCGTGCTGGCCTTGCGGCATGTCCCGCCGCCCGCAAGCCCGGGAACGGCCGCAGTGCCGTACCTTGCCGTGCTGGGCGTGGTGGCCGGGGCAGGCGCGGCACTGGCGTCGCTCAGTTCCGGCCTCGTGCCGGTTGTCGCCGCCGGCGGTATTGCCGGCGCAGCCGTTCTCGCTGTCTCGCTGCGCCGCCTGATGCCTCCCCGGAACCTGTCCGCCCGGCCTGGGCTATCCGCCACGATCTTCAGCCGGTCGCTGCTGACGTGCAGCTTCTTCGCCGGCGACGCGTACGTCCCGTACGCGATCGTGACCGTCCGCCATTCCCCGACGGCGGTGGCCGCTCTCGCGCTCACGGCCGCGACCCTCACGTGGACGGCCGGATCATGGGTGCAGGCCCGCACCATCGCCCGGTACGGTCCGCGCCGCCTGGTCCGGCCTGGCGAGTGCCTGGTCGCCATCGGCCTCGGGGTGATGTGCGTCGTGCTCCTGCCGTCGGTGCCGCCCGAGCTGGCGATCGTGGCCTGGGCGGTGGCCGGCGCGGGGATGGGCATCGCCTACGCCCCGCTGTCCGTGACCACGCTTGATCGCGCCGCGCCGGGCGAGGAGGGCCGGGCAACCTCGGCTCTCCAGCTCTGCGACGTGCTCGGTCAGGCCATCGGCACCGGTGTGGCGGGGGCGATCGTGGCCGCCGCGGCGGCCGGGATGGGGCACGGCACTGGAGTCGCGCTGGCGTTCTTGTTCGGCATCGTGGTCGCTCTCACCGGGGTCATCGTCGGAGTACGGCTTCCCAGCCAGCTCAGATCCGCGAGCCAGGCCGCGGCGTCCTCGGCTGGCTAGGCTGGAATCCGGAAAGGAGCCGCCATGCCGGTGTTCGCCGTCACTACGGCCAAGGGCGTCAACTGGGACCATTCCCGGGATAACCGCGAGCAGCCCTTCTGGGACGAGCATGCCGCGTTCGCGGATCAGCTTGTCGACCGCGGGTTTGTCATCCTGGGCGGGCCGATCGCCAGCGGCGATGTCGAGGACGTCGCGCTGCTGGCCGTCGAGGCGGCCGACGAGAACGCCGTGTACGCGGTCTTCGACGCCGATCCGTGGACGGTGCACCACGTGTTCCGGGTCAAGAGCGTCTGGCCATGGACCTTGTGGCTGGACGGGCGCCGCGGTTAGCGTTCGCCGAGGTAGCCGAGCAAGGCGTCCCAGACCTGTGCGGCTTCGGCCCTGAATCCCGGATCGCTGATCGTCCCGTCCTGGCTCACCGCCGCGCGGTCCACCGGAATGCGGCGGCAGGCCGCCTCGACGACATCGGCGCCAACGTATCCGAGCACGGCCGCCAGGGCGTCCTCCGCGCCCTGGCCGCGGCCAGGGACGGCGACGTTGATCCAGGCGGCGGGCTTGCCGTACAGCTGGCCACCGCCCACCGTCCAGTCCAGCAGGTTCTTGAAGCTGCCGGGCAGGGTTCCGGCGTACTCGGGAGTGCAGAACAGCACCGCGTCCGCCGCCGTGATCTCCTCCCGGAGCCCCGCCACCTCCCGCGGCACGCGGTCGCCGTCGTCATCGGGATTGAATGCGGGCAGCCGGGCCAGGCCGTCATACACCACCGTCGTCACGCGGCGGGGCGCGACCGCCGCCGCGGTCACCAGCGCGGCGGTGTTCCCCGAGCCGGCCCGGGTGCTTCCGGATACCAGCAACACCGTGACCTGCTCGCTCATCCCTCCAGGCTAGGGCATTTCGATTTGTTCCTGGCTGCTGCTAGGCGTGCCCCTGGGATGCAGGTCGCGTTCGTTCTTCGTACCACCTTCATCGGTTCTCCATCGTTCCTCCGCACCTGGGAGATGGGCTACTTGCGGGCTGGCTGCGGGCGGTCCTCGGCGCGACTGGGTGCCATCAGGTGGCAGGGAGGTGATGGCCATGCGGCAGTACCTGCTGGTACTGGACATGGATCTGCTGGTCGTGAATAACGAACTTGACCAGGAACCGATCAACTATCTCATCGCGCAACAAGAACAGCAGCCCTGTAACGTTGCGGTGCTGTCCCTGATGGCCACCCGGCAGGCGAAGCTGTCACCGCTGGAGCTCTTGCTCGGCGCCGCCACCGCCCACGGCCAGAGTGCCCCGGCCAAATACCCCGGCGCGCCACAGCCGGGCCACGACATCAGCGCTGCCGCAGAGCACCGCATGAACCTGGCCGTGCGGCATCTGAAGGCCATCGGCTGCCAGGCAAGCGGCATCATCAGCGACCAGGAACTGGTGAAGGCGGTGCGCGCCGAGACCCGCGCGCACCACTATGACGAGGTGATCTTGGCGACCGGCCGCCAGGGCGGCACCCGGCTGGCACGCGGCCTGCACCTGGACCCGGTTCACCAGCTGCGGCGGCGGGGTCAACAGCTGGTCATCTTCGCCGCCGACACGGGCACGAAGCCAGAGCACTGACAGCAGGAGCAGCAACGCCGCAGGGGTTCAATGGATGAACTCGCCCGCTGCGCTGGACGCGTCTCCCCCGTGGAGGGTGATGCGCGGCCGGGCGGCGAGCGGAATCGTGAGGCGAACAGTCAAGTCTTCCGGCAATGCCAGCCGGTGTCGCGACCGTCCTGGTGGGCGGCATCCGGCCGTGAGGGGGAACACGACATGGCGATAGGTCCTGTACAGCTCATCGTGCTCGGGTTCAGCCACCCGGATTTCCACGGCGAGGTCATCGCCGAGCTCGAACGGCTCCGCGAGAGCGACACGGTGCGCGTCATCGACGCGCTGGCCGTGTACAAGGACGCCAAGGGTGAGATCGAGGTCGAGCACCTCAGCAACCTGACCCAGGAAGAAGCCGTCGAGCTCGGCAGCAAGGTGGGAGCCCTGATCGGCCTGGGAATCGAGGGCGAGGAGGGCGCGGAGGCAGGCGCCGAGGCCGGCGCGAGGGAAGCCGCTGAGGAAGGGATCAATGTGTTCGGCGGCGCGGAATGGGATGTCATCGAGGACATCCCGAACGACTCCGCGGCCGCGCTGCTCCTGCTGGAGCACCACTGGGCCGTGCCGCTGCGCGACGCGATCGCCCGCGCGGGCGGCTTCCGGATCAGTGACGGCTTCATCAGCCCGCTCGACCTGGTGGAGATAGGGCTGGTCACGGCCGAAGAGGCCAAGGAACTGCACGCCATGGAGCAGGCGGCAGCCAAGGGCTGAAAGGAGGAGGACATGTTCGGATCTCGCAGAGTCGCACGGCGTACCTCACGGCGGACCGCCCGGCGGGTTAGCCGTCGGCGCTTCTGAGCGCGTACGCATCGGTGTCCGCGGACAGCGCGGACCAATTCGCCTGTCGCTGTGTGCGCCCGCCTGCTCAGCCGATGGGCGCCGGGACGTCCACGCCGAGGCCGGCGGCGATCTCGGTGAGCTCGCGCCAGACCTTGGGGCCGAGCGGGATGCCGGACGCGGCACGCTCGGCCTCGCTGCGGCGGCCCCGCTCACCGGGGACGAGCACCTCACGGGTCTCGTCGGCTGGCGGCAGGGACTTGATCGCGTCCACGGTGTCGTCGACCGTGGCGGTGAACTCGTCAAGCGGGAGGAACGCGGAGACGTCGACGGCGAGGATGAACGCGTTCTGCCGGTGCCTGCGGCCCTCCTTCGTCCCCGAGTGGTAGCCGGGCACGATCGGGTTCGCCACCAGGCCGCTGGCCAGCATCTCGAAGACCAGGCTCATTCCTGAGCCCTTGGCGCCGCCGACCGGGGTCGGGACCTTGGCCAGCGCGGGATCGGTGGTGGGCTCGCCGTCGGCGGTCAGCGCCACCCCGGGCGGTAGCTCCTTCCCGGCCGCCTTGAGCTGAGCGATCCGGCCCAGCGCCATCACCGCGGTGGCCATGTCGAGCAGCACAAGCCCGTGCCGGCCGGCCGGGACCGCGACCGACAGCGGGCTGGTCGCGACGGCCGCGCCCTTCGCGCCGGCGTAGGCCATGTTCGGCACCCCGGCGACCACGCCGACCGCCGCCAGGCCCGCGTCGGCGACCCGGCTGGTGTAGTAGCCGATCGCGCCGGTGTGCACGGTGCCGCGGACCGAGGCCCAGCCGACGCCGCAGTCGCGCGCGCAGGCGACTGCCTCGTCGGCCGCGCGGTTCAGCGCCACCGGCCCTGGGGCGGCGTGCGCGTCCACGATCGCGATCGCGGCGCGCGGCCGCGCCACGCTCGGCAGCGCGTCAGGGACGGATTCGCCCTTGTCGAACAGCTCCAGGTACCGCGGCACCCGGGAGACGCCGTGCGAGTCGATGCCGCGCAGGTTCGCCCAGACGAGCGCGTCGGCGACCGCCGCGGCTTCCGCCTCGCGGGTGCCGCGCGCCCGGAACACGCCAGCAACGAGGGTGCGCAGGTCATCCGCGCGCACCAGCACCTTGGCGGCGCGCGCCGGCGCCTGAGTTTCCGTAGACATCGTTACTCCTCCGGTCTCAACGGTCTGCGGTTAGCGGGTCAGGAAGACGTTGACGACGGCGGTCTGGCCGGCCCGCACCGTGGCGATCGCCTTCTCCAGCGTCGGCGCCAGCTCCGGCGTGGTGGTCACCGTGAAGCCCGCGGCACCGGCGGCCGCGGCCACGGCCGCCGCGTCGGGCTGGGCGGACAGGTCCACGCCATAGCCGCTCTTGCTCGTGACGTACGCGCCGTCCGGGTAGGCCCGGGTCAGGTTGAACCGCATGGACAGGTACTTCTTGTTGTTGAAGATCACCACGAGCAGCGGCAGGCCGTGCTGCGCGGCGGCCATCAGCCCCGGCGGGACCGGGTTGTACAGCCAGGTGCCGTCCCCGACCGTCAGGACGGTCAGGCGGTCACCGAGGCCAAGCTTCGCGCCGAGCGCGACGCCGAGGCCCTGCCCGAGCCCGCCCTGCACGTAGCTGTACCGGCCCGCGGTGCCGGCCATCAGGTGCCGGGCGATCACCCGGCTGTGCGTGATCGTCTCGTCGACCACCACGGCATCGTCCGTGATCAGCTCGCGCAGCGTGGCGGCGACGGCCACCGGATCCACCGGCCCCTCGGTACTCGAGAGCGCCTTCGACTCGGCGGCGAGCCGCTTCTCCTGGTCCGCCGCGTGCGCGGCGGACTGCGCCGCGCGCCGGTCCTCGACGGCCTCTTCGTCAAGGCCCCACTGCCGCAGCCGCGCGGTGATCGCCCGCAGCGTCGGCGCGATCGCGCCGCCCGCGTAGTGATCCGCGGTGAGCACCTGGTAAGCCATGTGCGGCCGGTGCGGCACCTCGTCGATGACCAGCACGGTGGCGTCCCCCGGCTTCGCGCTCGGCGGGTACCACGGGGACCGGCAGCCGAGCAGCACGACGAGGTCAGCGGCGACGGCGAGGGCGGCCAGGTCACCGCCCGCGTGCATCGGGTTGCCGCGCGGGAAGCTTGAGCTCACCGCGGACTGCGGCTCCACCACCGGCAGCGCCATGAGGTCGGCCAGCTCGACCAGGGCCGCGAACGCCGCCGGGTCGCGCCCGGCGGTCTCCACCGCGAGCACCGGCCGGCGCGCGGCGGACAGCAGCCGCACCGCGAGCTCCACGTCCTCGGGCACGGCCACCGTGCTGCCGCCCACGGCGACCGGGGCCGGCGAGGTCGCGGCCGGCCGCCAGGGCGCGAGCAGCACCTCCACCGGCGTGTTCACGTAGACCGGCCCGGCCGGGGCCTGCGCCGCCAGCTCGCCGGCGCGCTTGAGCATGCCGTAGAGCACCGACACGTCCGCGGCCGCG
>DATBBI010000417.1:0-5383 GCA_036271115.1 Trebonia sp. | reverse complement strand
GTTGGTGACCAGGTACGGGCCGTTGTCCGCGACCACGATCCGCGGCCGCAACCCGCGCTGCAGTTCCGCGAGCTCCGCGGCCTGCGCGGCAGCGTCCGGCGCCAGGTCCGCGGCCACCCGCTGCAGCGCCGCGACCGCCTCCAGCAGCTCCGGCGGTGCCGTGTCCGCCAGCTGCGCGCTCAGCCGGGTCGCGTCCATCGCCGCGCGCCGCGCCAGCTCCGCCATGGTCCCGTCCGCCGCGCGGGGCTCCGGGACCGGTGGCGCGCCGTCCGCTGTCTCCCGGCGGAGGCGGTCGGCGAGCGGCCGCAGCACGCTGTCGGTTATGCGTGCCGCCGTCATCGCTTCCGCTGCCGATTTTTCCGAACGGCCGGTGTGTTCCAGCACAAGGTAGGCGGATCTCGCGACGTCGGCGAGCGCCGCGGAGACATGGTCGCCGGAAGAGACGGCGGCGCACGTTCGGTACAAGGCGAGCGCGCGGCCGAGGATGGCGGAAAGCTCCTCACCCGCCGCGGCCGGAGCCGGGACCGAACGGGCGGGCAGGTGCACTGACAGGGAGCTGGCGATACCGGCCAGCGCGTCACGGACCTCAGCCAGCTCTCCGGTGACCTCCGGGGTGCAGTCGGCGCCGTACGGATCGCAGAACGCGGCGGCCGCCTCGATCCGCTCCGCCAGCAGCACCCACGCCGCCTCCCGGTGCGGGAGCAGGGAGTCGGTCTCGTAGAAGAGCTCGAAGCTCGGGCCAGCGGTCTGGCCGGGGTACTCCGAGCCAGCGGGCAGCTTGGTGATGAGGTCACCAAGCGGCTTGATCGCCTGAGCCATCAGCGCGTAGGTCCCGTCGGCGAGCACCTTGAGCTGGGCGTCGGTCTCCTCGGTGTGCGCGAAGAAACGCTGCAGCATCAGTAGCAGGATCTCGTAGCAGACGTTGAACAGGTCCATGACGCGCTGCGCGAGCGGGTCGGTAACCAGCGGCACGTTCGGGTCGCGCTCGCTGGGGCGGACGTTCAGCGGGAGCACCGGGCGCACCGGATCGAAGCCGCGGTCGGCCTCGCGGAGCTGCTCGAACTCGTCGAGGATCTCGACGAACTGCCCGAAGTGCGCGTTCCGCCAGTCGCCGCGCGGTCCCTCGCCCTGCTCCAGGATCTCGTCGATCGCCTGGTGCGCGGATGCCACGTCCGTCACCGCGACCAGTTCCGGCCAGCCGAAGTACTGCTGGGTGGCCTGAGCGCGGGGCGGGCCGACGAACAGCCACCGCTCGCCGTACTTCTGCGCCAAGTGGTCGATGCCGGCCTCGATCGAGCGGTACAGGTGGCCGACGGTCGCGAAGTCCTGGCCGTGCGGCGCGATGTCGCCCGGCCGCATCGCCGGCGCCGCCCGGCTGAAGGCGGCCAGCCCGGGCGCGTCGTGCAGCGCCATGCCCTCCGGGCGCTCGAGGAACATGAAATGCCGCAGCGCCGCCTCGCCGAACGGCAGGAGCGTCAGGTGCACCCCGGCCGGATAGTGGCTGGCGGGCTGCGGGAAGTTCGGCCGCGACAGGTGCGGTGCCGCCCCTATCGCGGACAGCAGGTTCTGCACCAGCGCCAGGTGCAGCATCTCCTGGACCGCGACATGCGATACCTGCTTGCGCCAGCGCCGGACCGTCGCGGCCTGCTCCTCCGTCAGGCCCTCGGCTGGGTCCTCCTTCAGGGAGAAGGCCGCGAACAGGTACTGGCACATGATCCCGTGCTCGAGCTCCGCCGCCTCGCACAGCATGTAGATCAGCGCCTCGCGGTGCTCGATGACGAACGGAGCCTCCGGCGGCGCCAGGCCGCCGCGAGTGGCGATCACCCGGGCGAGCCTGCCGGGCATCGCCTGCCGTTCTTGCTGTTCTTCCACGTTCTCGGTCATGCTTTCCTCAGGGTCGGGATTTCCGCGGTTAGGCTGAACCAGCGATGAACATTGAGCTGCGCCATCTCAGGTACTTCGTCGCGGTGGCCGAAGAGGCGAGCTTCACCGCCGCGGCGCACCGCGTGCACGTCGCACAGCAGGCCCTCAGCACGCAGATCCGGCAACTGGAAGACGCTGTGGGGACACGGCTGCTGGACAGGACGAACAAAGGCGCCGCGCTGACGCCGGCAGGCGCCGCGTTCCTCGCCGCCGCGCGGGAAACGCTGGCCGGCCTGGACCGCGGCGTCGCCGCCGCGCGGAACGCCGCCCGCGCGGTCGCCGGCACGCTGTCGGTCGGGCTCGGCTCCGGCTGCGAGAACGAGACCAGGACGCGGCTGCTCGGTGACTTCGAGCGCGCGTACCCGGATGTCAAGGTCAGCTTCCAGAACTTCGACATGACCCAGCCGTCAGCCGGCCTGCTCGACCACAGCAGCGATGTCGCGCTGGTGCGCCCGCCGGTGGCCGCGCCCGGGATCGAGCTGGCGGTGGTGCGCTCGGAGCCGCGCATGTTCGTGCTCCGGGCGGGGCATCCGCTGGCGGCCCGCGATGAGCTCAAGCTGAGCGACGTCGCCGGGCTGCCGTTCGTCACCGCGGAGCTGGCCACCGACGGCTGCGAGCCGCGCGCCTGGCAGGACGAGTGGCTCATCGAGCCCCGGCCCGGCGGCGACGTGCCGATCATCGGCGCGACCGCGCGGACCGTCGACGACTGGTGCGAGCACGTGGCGGCCGGGCACGGCATCGGCTTGTGTCCGGCTTCCGCGGCGAGGTTCCACGACCGTCCGGGAGTGTGCTTCGTCCCGAGCGCGGGACTGCCGCCTGCCGTGATGTGTGTTGCCTGGCGGACCGGCGACACCAGGCCCGCGGTGCAGCGTTTCGTGTCGCTGGCCGCGGAATCCGGGCCGCAGCCGGATGGCGCGCAGTAGCTCACCCGGCTCACCTCCGCTTCGTGTTCTCCCCACCATCCTCGCGGGCAGCACACCCGGCACGCCAACAGGCCCTGCGGATGTTGCCACAAGCAGGAGTTGTCACGGATGGAAGAGGTGTCCCGCGAAGTAGGTGATCAGCATCGCCACCGCGCCGATGCTCGCCGTGCGGACCACCGGCATCAGGGGCCGGACGTGCGAGATCCGCGCGGAAACCCATCCCGTCAGCGCCAGCGCCGCCAGCACGACCACGAAGGTCACGATCGCTCTGGTCGTTCCTGGGATCAGCACGATCGCCAGCCAGGGGAGCAGGGCCCCTGCCGCGAAGGCACCGCTCACCGCGAGCGCGTCACGGAGCGGATCGATGCGAGAGATCTCTGTGATGCCGTACTCCGCCTCGGCGTGGGCCGCCAGCGCATCGTGGGCCGTCAACTCGACCGCGACCTGCCTGGCCAGGCCGGGGGAGAGGCCACGCGACACGTAGAGACCAGTGAGTTCATCCAGCTCAGCCTCCGGCGCGGTCTCGAGCCGCGCTCGTTCGGCGGCAAGCTGACCCGCCTGCTGGTCGTTCTCGGCGCGCAGCTTGGAGTATTCAACGGCGCCCATGGCCAGCGTCCCGGCCACCAGCCCCGCGAACCCGGCGAAAAACAGCACGCGCGAGCTAACGCCGGCGCCGGCGAACCCTTCGCAGATCCCGGCTGATGTCAGGATGCCGTCGCTGGCCTCCGGGAAACGCGGACTTATCCACCCGAAGACACTCATCGCCGCCCTCAGCCGTCCCGCCTCTTCTTAAGAACTTGCTTACCCAGATCCGGCCTGGCGGGATCCTGTCCCAGGGGCCTGGGGCCGTAGAAAGCCGGCCGCCAGGAGGAACTGCGCGGCCACGTAGGTCGGCATGACGGCCGATTCCTGGCGGGGGACCGCGTTGACGCCGGCCAGGCCGCAGGCGATCAGCGCGTCGGAAACGACGAAGAGCGCGCCGCCCGCGGCGGCCTCGCGGTTGCGGCCGGATGCCAGGACGGCCATGGACACCAGCAGCAGGCTGTAGGCCGCGACCGGGACGCGCAAGCGTCCGAGACCTCGCCACAGCATCGCGATGAGGACCGCCCAGGCGGCCGCGTACCCGGCGGCGACTCGCGGGCGCACCCCGCGCGCCGCGCCGTCCCTGGCGAGGGCGGTGATGTAGCAGGCGTGGGCCGCGGCGAAGGCGCCCATGCCGGGCACGAACCAGCTCTCCGTACCGAGCAGCGCGGTGTCGCCGAGCCCGGACAGGGCCATCCCCGCGGCCGGGAGCCGCATGTCCTCCTTGCGATCGCCAGCGGCGGCGAGCGCGAACGCGGTCAGGACGGGCATGAGCAGCGGCTTGGTCGCGCATTCGCCCGCACGGAAGCGCTTCGCGGCTGACGCGGAGCTGGCGGCGCCGAGAGCCGCATACAGTCCCGCGAGCACCCCGGCGCGGGCCGTGAGACGAGGCATGCGCGAAAGGCTACTCGTTTATGTCCTTCCCCCCTCGACTCAACCTTCCCCTGCGGACGTAAGCTCGTGTAATGAGCGAGCCGGCGGTTGTGGCCTCATCGGAGCGGGCGGGGCGGTCCGGGGTGGCCTCGGGGCCGGCCCTGCGCTGGTGGATTCTCGGCGTGGTCGGGCTGGCGCAGCTGATGGTGGTGCTGGACGCCACGATCGTGAACATCGCGCTGCCCTCCGCCCAGCATGACCTGGGCTTCAGCAACGCCGACCGGCAGTGGGTGGTCACGGCGTACTCGCTGGCCTTCGGCGGGCTGCTGCTGCTCGGCGGCCGACTGTCCGATCTGGTCGGCCGGCGGCGGATGCTGATCATCGGCCTGGTGGGCTTCGCCGCGGCGTCGGCGCTGGGCGGCGCGGCGAACAGCTTCGCGGTGCTGGTGATCGGCCGCGGCGCGCAGGGGGCGTTTGGCGCGCTGCTGGCTCCGGCCGCGCTCTCGACGCTGACCGTCACGTTCACCGACCCGGCCGAGCGCGGCAGGGCGTTCGGCGTCTACGGCGCCATCGCCGGGGCAGGCGGGGCGGTGGGGCTGCTGCTGGGCGGATTCCTGACCGAGTACCTGTCCTGGCGGTGGTGCCTGTACGTCAACGTCGTCCTGGCGGTGGTCGCGGTCGCGGGCGCGGTGCGGCTAATGACCGCGCAGCCCCGTGATCCGAGTGTGCAGATCGACTGGCCGGGAACGGTCCTGGTGATAGCCGGGCTGGTATCGGTGGTCTACGGGCTGTCGGAGGCCGACACCGCGGGCTGGGGCGCGCCGACGACCGTGGCGCTGCTGATAGCCGGGGTGGTCCTGCTGGCCGCGTTCGTGCTGGTCGAGCAGCGGGTCAAGCATCCGCTGCTGCCGCTGCCGATCATCTTGAACCGTTTCCGCGGGGGTGCGTACCTGGCCATCGGGCTGTCCGCCATCGGCGTGTTCGGGATCTTCCTGTTCCTGACCTACTACCTGCAGCTGACCCTGGCCTACTCGCCGGTCAAGTCCGGTCTGGCCTTCCTGCCGATGATCGCGGCGATCGTG